>NZ_JAKJJX010000024.1:0-106556 GCF_022320765.1 Clostridium sp. YIM B02569
GGAGCAGCAACAGTAATACTTGCTATGGGTGCTGGTAAAAAAGCAGCAAAAGCAATAGATGAGTATTTACAAGAAAAATAAAATATAAACATAAAATAAATATAATTTTTATGATCAAATCCTAAATTATAAGCCTTGGCAATATTAAATGAGTATTGTCAAGGTATTTTTATTCTTTAAGGATTCGTAATGAATGTGAATTAAAACCTATGCTCATATAGAAGGAGGTTTTATAGTTAAGTAATTTATGCTAAAGGAGTATAATAGATATATATTTAGATATAGTAAGGAGATAAAAATGGAAAATATATTAGTTAAAGAATATTATGATTGGTTTAGCTCTTATGTAAAAAAATTTTATGGGGAAGATAGCTTAATAAATCAGAATATTGAACTTAAGGAAATACATACGCTAAAAGTCGCAGAGCATGCTGTAAATATTGCAAAATCTTTAAATTTCACCCAAGAAGAAGTTGATACAGCGGAGATAATAGGATTATTTCATGATATAGGAAGGTTTGAACAATTTAAAAAGTATAAGACATTTAGGGATGCTTTTTCAGAAAATCATGCTGCTTTAGGCGTTAAAATATTAGAAGAGAATGGAACATTAAAAAACTTAGATGACAGTAGAAGAAAGATTATTATTAAAGCTGTAAATCTTCATAATGCAAAAGATCTTCCGATGGATTTGAATAAGGAAGAATCATTGTTTTGCAAATTGATTAGAGATGCCGATAAACTTGATATTTTCAGAATCATTATGGGATATGAGAGAGAAAGAAAAAATCATCCTAATCCGGCGCTTGATAATTTACCTTTTACATCAGGCTATAATTCAGAGCTTATTAAGGACATTCGTTCAAACAAAAAAATTAGTAATAATTCACTGGAAAATTATAATGATAGAAAAATATATGAATTAAGTTGGATAATTGATTTAAATTTTTCATTTTCTCTTAACTATATAAAGGAGAGAGAAGTTTTAAAAACATTAATTAGCTGTTTGCCTAAAAATGAAGAGATTGATGACTTAGAAAGGTACCTTGATAAATATATAGAAAATTCCATAGTAAAATAATTTATCTGTAAATGAACGCTTTAATTACTTTCTGTTTGATAATAATATTTAATTTATGGCTATACTAGCTAACCTGAGACTACTACCCAAATGCTAAATGCTGTTAAGTTTAATCTATATATCTATAAGCATTATAATGTCTATAAAATTTAGTGGCATATAATATGTAGATATAATAACGAATAATACTTATGTTATTTGGAAAATTAACTTTATGTAATCTTTAATTGAAAAATACATTTTTATAGCAAACCATATGCTGTAATTGCCTTATAGTAAAGTACTTGTAAGTTAATTACTTCAATGAAGAGTATGTTTTGCATAAATATATTTAAGAATGATAATTATTAAGATAGCATTGAAAAATAGTATAGTCAGGGGTGGAAAGTATGGAAAACAGTTATAATAATTTAAAAATAGCAGAACGTGGAGCTAGAGTGAGTATTATAGCGTATATAACATTATCATTATTAAAACTCGGAGTTGGCTTTTTTGCTCAATCTAAGGCATTATTAGCTGACGGAATCAATAATACTACCGATATAATAGCTTCAGTGGCAGTTTTAATTGGGCTAAAAATATCGGGAAAGCCAGCTGATGATGATCATCCTTATGGTCATCTTAGAGCAGAAACAATAGCATCATTAATAGCATCTTTAATTATGCTGGCTGTTGGTCTTGATGTGCTCTATAATGCGATTAAATCAGTTATCTTTTTTAACCCTAAGGCTCCTGATTTAGTATCTGCTGTAGTTGCAATTTTTTGTGCTGCGGCTATTTACATGGTATATCGTTATAATATGAGGATTGCTGTTAAGATAAAAAGCTCTGGGCTAATGGCTGCTGCAAAAGATAATCTTTCTGATGCATGGGTAAGTATTGGTACGACCATAGGTATTGTTGCTTCTCAGTTTGGTTTTCCTTGGATAGATCCTCTTGCAGCTGTAGTTGTAAGTGCTTTAATATTAAAGACAGGATGGGATATATTTAGGGAGGCAACTCATAATCTATCAGATGGTTTTAGCAGAGAGAAGCTTGATGGTATAACTAAATCTATTAACCAAGTTCCTGGTGTTAAACAAATTAAGAATATAAGAGCGCGCGTTCATGGAAATAATATTTTACTTGATTTGGTAGTTAGTGTTAGTTCTGAATTGTCTTTAGTTGAAGGGCATTCCATTACCGAAAAAATAGAAGATAAATTGAAAGAAGATCTAGATATAACGCAGGTAATGGTTCATGTTGAGCCGGATAAGTAGAAAGTATAAATGTAGCTGAGGAAAAAATAAAATTCCTCAGCTACATTTTTTATTTGGAATTAATTAAGTTGTAAAAGCATAGCGAACCAATTTCATATCGAGCGAATAATATAATATGTAGAATTTTACCAATGAATATAAAGAGATGAGCATAAAGCAGGTGTTTAAATGGATATTAATCGAATTATATTTAGTATAACACGAGGATATTGCAGATATATTGGTTCCGGTTCTTGTAGAGAAGTATTTGATCTTGGGAATGGATATGTAGTAAAAATAGCAAAGAATGCAGCTGGAATTGCACAAAATAAAACAGAGTATTATATTTCTCGTTATGACAATTCTAACATGTTTGCGAAGGTTATAGACGTTTCAAAAAACTTTGAGTTCTTAATTATGGAGAGAGCGGATAAGGTATATAATATTACGGAAATATGGAGATATTTTGATGTTAAAAGTAAAAAAGAAATGTTTGATTTAAAACAGATAAAAAGTATTTCTCAAAATTATAATTTACTATTAAGTGATTTGAATAGACAAAGTAGTTGGGGAGTAATTAATGGCAGGCCAGTAATTATTGATTATGGATTCACAAGAGAAGTAAAGGAAAAATACTATTAAATTTTTTACTAAAGCAGGATTGAGTATATCATATCCTGCTAAAATATTAGATTACTAAAATTCAAGGCAAAGACGGCTTGAATTTCCTAATTCATACTCTCGAAAAATAACTCTAGGAATTAGTAGCGAACTGCTGCCTAATGCTATAAATAGCGGAACAAAATGCTCAGGGATTGGAACAGCCAAATCGGCATTTGGAGCTTGATCTCTATAATTGTAAAGTGAATTAAAATCATTTTCTTTTAACCTGTTAATTAACCAGTCATCAAACTCTTCAGCCCAAGAATCATTGCTTACAGCTTCAAAATCAACTAAATTTAGATTATGAACTGTATTTCCGCTTCCGATAACTAAGATATCTTCATCACCTAAAGTTTTTAGAGCGCTACCTATTTTTATTTGTTCTTCAATGGATAATTTGGGGTCTATTGAAACTTGAACAACGGGGATGTTGACTTCTGGATAAAGGTGTTTTAAAAGAGTCCAAGCTCCGTGATCTAGACCCCTATTTAAGTCTTTTTTAACTTTTATGCCTTCGTGTGAAAGTTTTTCTTCGACTTTTGCTGCAACTGTACTAGAACCTTGCGCCTCATATTTTACATTGTAAAGTTCTTCTGGAAATCCATAAAAATCATATACTGTTTCGTATGTGGAATCAGAAGATGATATAGTTAGTGTTTCACTATCCCAGTGTGCTGTAAAGATAACAATAGCTTTAGGGTTTAATTTCTTTCCAAGATTATTTAGAAATTCAGTATAATTATCTTCTTCAATGGCCATCATTGGAGAGCCGTGTGCTAAAAATAAAGGTTTAACCATATAATAAAATCCTCCTTTAGATTCAATAATTAATTAATATTAGATATTACCATAAAGATCAAAGTTAATACATAAGTTTTACGGAATATTGACTTATTCAATGAATATTATTATATTTAGTATAATATCATAAGTTGCTTATCTTAATTAAGTGATTATGATAGAATAGTAACAGGTGGTGATTAAATATGGAAAAATTTCATATGTGCCCAAGGTTTGAAAATGCTTTTGAATTACTAGGAAAAAGATGGACCGGATTGATTATAAGAACATTATTGAATGGACAAAATCGATTTTCAGATATAGAAGAAGCTATTCCTAATATGAGTGCTCGTATGCTTACAGAACGATTTAAGGAGCTGGAAAAGGAAGGAATAATTATTAGAAAAGTTTATCCGGAAACTCCAGTGCGCATAGAATATGAATTGACAGAAAAAGGCCATGATCTTCAAAGTGCCATGGATGAGATCCAAAAATGGGCAGAAAAATGGAATTAACTAAGACAATTCAAAAAATATAGAGAATTTTCTTAATTACAATGGAGATTCTTTATATTTTTTTATTGTTTGAAAATTAAAAAAATTATGAATTTATATTTAAAATACTATTGACTAAGTGTTATAAGTGTGTAATAATTAATCTAAAGTTACTTACTAAATGTAAGTAACTAATTAAAAATATTGAAGTGAATTTATTAGGCTTCACTGTTTTTATATAAAAGATGTACTAGTTATAGTTAGATATAATTTTAAATTACTGTAAGTAATTATTTAAAAAGAAAAGAATATAAATACTTAAATAAATTTAGATATGATAGGAGGAATGATTATATGTCAAAAGATTTTTTTACTGCTGTAGCAGATAGACGTTCATTTTATGGAATTAGTAAAGAAAAGGTGGTTTCTGATGATAGAATCAAGGAAATTATAGAACATGCTGTAAAGCATACACCATCATCATTCAATTCACAAAGTGCAAGAGTAGTACTATTGTTAGGAGATCATCATGATAGATTATGGGATATCACAGAGAATGCTTTAAGAAAGATTGTTCCTGAAGATAAATTTGAGCCAACTCAAGAAAAAATAAATTCGTTTAGAAGCGGTTATGGTACAGTTTTATTTTTTGAAGATAATAGCGTGATAGAATCTCTTCAACAACAATTTTCACTTTATAAAGACAATTTCCCAATTTGGTCTCAACAAGCAAGTGGAATGCACCAGTTTGTTATTTGGACTGCATTAGAAATTGAAGGATTTGGAGCATCGCTTCAACATTATAATGAGCTTATTGAAAATGACATAAAGAAAGAATGGGGAATATCTGATGATTGGAAACTCATTGGGCAAATGCCTTTTGGAAAGCCAACAGCGGATCCAGGCCCAAAAGAATTTAAACCATTAGAAGAACGTGTAAAGATATTTAAATAAAGAAATATTTCAATGATTATTTTCATATAATAGGGGTGATTTTATCACCCCTAAAAATTATTTAACTGATTCTAAACTTATTTAAAATCAGAAAATAATGAGATTATGATTTAAATGAATAATTCTATTTATTTTAGATAAGAGTATTTTTAGCTAGAAATGTTGAGATGTCAGTGGAATAAAGAGGCTTTAGGCTTTGAATATAATGGTTTTTAACATATGATTGGTACTGTACTTAACATTAATTATATTTATATAGTTGACAATTAACAATATGTAACTTATAATAAACAAGCAAATAAAAATTTTTTACCTATATTGGTAATACTTTAATCTTTAAAAATTAAAAGTTGAATTTTAATTTTTGTAGTCAAATATGGTGAACGTAGTTCAGTTGGTAGAGCGCCAGTTTGTGGCACTGGTTGTCGTGGGTTCGAGTCCCATCGTTCACCCCATACTGGGATGTCGCCAAGTGGTAAGGCAATGGATTCTGACTCCATTATTCGCAGGTTCGAATCCTGTCATCCTAGCCAATTTTTGGTTCACTAGCTCAGTTGGTAGAGCACATGACTTTTAATCATGGTGTCCCGGGTTCGATTCCCGGGTGAGCCACCAATTATATAATACAAATTGAATATTTTGAATTGAACTTAGCATTAGTATGCTAGGTTATTTTTTTATTCTCTAAAAATTCATACTTGATTCAAATCTGCAAATACTGTGTTCCTTGTAGTATAAATTATGAAAAAGACTGGTTTTGAAGATTGCCTTTTAAAAGATAATATATTCACCTACCAGATTTCGATCACATGCATTTGAAAAGACAGATGCGTAAAAGTCTCCGGTTGATTCATAATTTATAAATCAACCGGAGACTTGTGGAAAGTGAAAATAGATAAGTGATATAAACAATAAACTACATATTATAAATACCATACTAGAAAGGAGAAACATTTTTATGCAGCAGGCATTGAAAATAAGCTGTTAAAAGCTCTTAATTGTAGGTTGTTTCATTAATGCTTGTCACAATGAAATTGGGAGCAAGCATTAATGGTGCAACCTGCAATTTAGCACTTTCAGCGAAATTTTCATAGTCCTGTGAAATAACAATGTTTCTCCTTTCGAATGCTTATTGCATAAGTCTAAGCTATCTTTGAAATATTATGTTTAAGCACTTTTGCGTTTCTTTGAACGAATAGTCCAGATGATTAGTCCTATGAAGAACCCGTAAAGTGCTGGTATTATCCATCCAAATCCATAATCAAAGCCAGGTAAATATGAGTGAGCAAAATTCACAAGTTGCTTAACGATTAAATTTTCTTGTAGAGGTTGAGGCAATGATTTACATAAATCAAAAAATGCCGCAATAACTGTGAATCCTGTTGTCCATCTATAAACATCGCTTTGTTTATTAATAAAAGGTGCTAATAGAGATAGTAGGATTAAAGTAATTACTAAAGGATATAAAAACATAAGTACTGGTATAGATAGTTGAATGATATTACTCAATCCAAAGTTAGCGATTATGAAAGAGAAAACTGTAAATAAAACAGCATATTTTTTGTAAGAAATAGAGTTTGGAAACATTTCGCTGAACATTTCAGAACAAGAGGTTATTAAACCAATAGCTGTTTTTATACATGCGATTCCAACAATAAAAGCTAATAATATTTGTCCGGTAAAACCAAAGTAATGATTGCTTACCATAGATAATATACTTCCACCGTTATCAGCACGATTAACGCTGCCTAAGCTTGTAGCACCCATATAAGCTAGAGATCCATAGATAATAGTCATTCCTATAACGCTAACAAGGCCTGATTTACATGTCTCTATAGCAATTGATTGAGGGTTTTTAACTCCTAGTTTCTGTATGTTAGAAATAATAATAATAGCAAAGGCTACAGAAGCAAGTGCATCCATGGTATTATATCCATCTAATAAACCAGTGAATAATGGTTGAGTTGCATAATTTCCTTGCGCAGGAAATTGATTTGCTTGTCCCATTGGATGTACAAATGTAGCGATTAATAAAATTGATAATAATACCAAGAAAATAGGGGTAAGATACTTACCAACCCAATCTAAAATTTGTCCTGGTTTTAATGAAAAATAAATAGTAAAAGCAAAAAATATTAATGAAAAAATAATTAGTCCTAATTTCAAATATCCATCAGAAATAAAAGGATGAATTCCAACTTCAAATGCAACTGTAGCAGTACGTGGAATTGCAAATAAAGGGCCAATTGTTAAATACAATAAGCATGTGAATATACTTGCATAACGAGAGCTAATAGGCCTCGCCATATCAAATAAACTTTCACTTCTTGAAAGAGCAGATGCGATAATCCCTAATATAGGTAATCCTACTCCAGTAATTAAAAATCCAATAGTAGCTGTAAAAGCGTGATCTCCAGCCTGTTGTCCCATTTGAACTGGGAAAATTAGATTACCAGCACCAAAAAATAGTCCAAATAATAATGAACCTATTAATAAGTTTTGCTGAAAGCTTAGCTTTTGTTTCATAAATAATCCTCCTTAAATATTTTCGTATTATCAAAATAATTATACTTCTTTTATTAAAGTGTTTATTTTTTTGCATTTTGATAATACATTGTCAATTTTTAATTATAATATATTTATTTATATTAGTAAAACTCATTTTTAATATATTAGTTAAATTATTCTACTTAAAAATTAAAATGAAAGGGATATTTACATATATTGAAGTGAAATCACTTTGTCGAATAAATATATATGTAAACATAATTTTTTTATAAGATGATTTTTAATAAAATATTATAAATTTAATTGTTGTGTTTAAAAAAAGATAGTGTATAACACTTAATTAATAAAAAAACCAAACGCTGTGCTATTTTATTCAAACACTGTGTAAAGGATATATATTTTTCTCAAACACTACGAGTAAAAAAATAAACAGTTAAAAAAGCGATCAAACAATATTAGATCTTTACTGAAAATATTTTTAAAAATGTAATTATAAAATAAAAATATTTTCAGAAAAATAAAAAATGGTAAAAGCTTTATATAGTAAGGCTTTACACTGTTTAAATGAAATAAAAAGAGATTTTAAATACTAACTTTTGAAAAAGTTTTTATAGAGTTTGGCATCTGTATTGCTTTTGTGTAATGGCATGGAATGAAGATGATTTAAATTATATAGAGCGGAGGAGATTAGTTATGGAAGAATTAGAAATAGCAATTATGAATATTATAATCAATGCTGGAGATTGTAAAAATCACGCTTATATGGCTCTTAACAATGTGAAAGAAGAAAATTATGAAGAAGCTGAAAAAGAAATGGAATTAGCAAATGATGCTATTGCAAAGGCACATGATGGACAAACAGTGTTTCTACAAAAAGAGGCTAATGGCGAAAGAATAAATATGTCAGTATTGTTTGTACATGCACAAGATCATTTGATGACTGCAATAACAGAGAAAAATTTAATTGAGCAAATAATTGAACTGAGAAAAGTTATAAATGGATTAGTGAAAGTGTAATTAAAAAACAGATTAAATTTAAAATAAATTCTATACAAAGATATACTTTTTTAAAGGAGAGGATAGTAAATGATAAAAATTAGATTGTTTTGTGCAGCAGGAATGTCAACAAGTCTTTTGGTAAATAAAATGAAGGATGCAGCTAAAATCTGGGGAATAGAGGTAGATATTGAAGCTTTTCCAGAAGGTCAAATGGATAAACATCTAGATGGTGTAAATGTTGCGTTATTAGGACCACAAGTTGGATACACATTAGGAAAAGCAAAAAAGATATGCGAACCATTGGGAATTCCCGTAGATGTAATACCGATGGTTGATTACGGAATGATGAATGGGGAGAAAGTATTAGATTTTGCACTAAGATTAGCTAACTAGTGAATGAATAAATATGTAGAAATAGAAGGAGTAATTAAATTATGAAATTTTCTAAGGATTTTCTATTTGGAGCAGCTTCTGCTGCATATCAAGTAGAAGGAGCGTATAACGAAGATGGCAAGGGAATATCAAATTGGGATGTATTTTCCAAGATTCCAGGAAAAACTTTTGAGGGAACTAATGGAGATATAGCGGTAGATCATTACCATAGGTATAAAGAGGATGTAAAGTTAATGGCTGAAATTGGAATAGAATCGTATAGATTTTCTGTTTCTTGGCCAAGAATAATTCCAGATGGTGACGGAGAAGTTAATCAAAAAGGGATAGATTTTTATAATAATTTAATAGATGAATGCTTAGAATATGGAATAGTTCCATTTATAACATTATATCATTGGGACATGCCTCAAAATTTAGAGGAAGATGGGGGATGGACAAATAAAAGAACTGTTAATGCCTTTGTAAAATATGCGGAGGTATGTTTTAAAGCATTTGGTGACAGGGTGAAGCATTGGATTACTTTTAATGAAACTGTTGTATTTGCATCGCTAGGGTATCTAGCAGGAGCACATCCACCAGGTATTAGGAACAATCCTAAAAAGTATTTTCAAGTAACACATAATGTTTTTACAGCACATGCCAAAGCGGTAAAGTCCTATAAGGAAATGAAGCAGTTTGGTGAAATAGGAATAACTCACGTTTTTTCTCCAGCATTTAGTATAGATAGCAATGAGGAAAATATTAAAGCAGCATACCATGCAAATCAGTATGAAATTAATTGGTATTATGATCCGATATTAAAAGGAAGTTATCCAGAATATGTAGTTAAACAGTTAGAACAGAAAGGATGGCTTCCAGAATGGACTCAAGATGAATTAGATGTAATAAAAGAAATGGCGCCAAAGAATGATTTCATAGGTCTTAATTATTATCAACCGAAAAGGGTTGCAAAGAACGATATTCAAAATGAAAATCAAGAAAGAACTAGAGAGAATTCTACAGGAGCACCAGGCAATGCATCATTTGATGGAGTTTTTAGAACCGTTATGTTAAAAGATAAAGTTTATACAAAATGGGGATGGGAGATTGCTCCAGATGCATTCTTAGATGGATTAAGGATGTTAAAAGATAGCTATGGCGATATAAAGATGTATATTACTGAAAATGGTTTGGGAGATGAAGATCCGATAATTGAGAATGAAATAGTAGACGTTCCAAGGATAAAATATATAGAAGCACATTTAAAAGCAGTAAAAAGAGCCATTGAAGAAAATATAAATTTAAAAGGATATTACGCTTGGTCTGCAATTGATTTATTGAGCTGGTTAAATGGATATAAAAAGCAATATGGCTTTATATATGTTGATCATAAGAATAATTTAGATAGAAAAATAAAATTATCAGGATATTGGTACAAGAAGATAATAGAAGAAAGAGGAGAAAAACTTTAGTAAAGACTTAGTAGTTAAAAGATCCTAATATGTATTCATTAAGCGCGCAATGTTTACTTATATTAAGATTTGAAACTTTAGGTAATATAAAATTTGTTATTTAGTTGAGTATTTAAGGAGGAATTATTATGTCATCGTTTCAAAATAATTTAAATGAGAAAGTAATACCGATAGTTATGAAATTTGTCAACTTAAAAGGTGTTCTTGCCTTAAAAGATGGTATCTTATATACATTACCTCTAACGTTAGTGGGTTCAATATTTCTGTTATTAGCGCAATTGCCGTATCAACCATTAAATGACTGGTTAGCTGTTACATTAGGTGCAGGGTGGACAGATCCTTTATGGAAAGCATATGGAGCTACATTTAATATAATAGCGCTTATGGGGACAATAGGAATAGCATATACTTATGCTAAAAATGAAGGCTATGAGCCTTTATCTGCAGGAGTAATATCATTTGTAGTATTTGTATTAACAACTAGTTCTTCTGTAATAACTAAAAGTGGAGAAACAGTAGGCGATGTCATCCCAACAGCATGGTGTGGGGGGAAAGGTATGGTCACTGCAATTATTATAGGATTAATAGTTGGGGCAGTTTACTCATGGTTTATGAAGAGAAATATTACAATAAAAATGCCAGCAGGTGTACCACAAGGTGTTGCAAACTCTTTTGCAGCATTAATACCAGGAGCAGTAATAATAGTTGGTGCAACAGTACTTTATTCAGTATTTAACTGGGGATTACACACAACTCTTATCGAATGGATATATAAAGTAATTCAAACACCTTTACAAGGTATGACAGATTCAATAGGTGGAGTATTATTTATGGGATTTGCAATTCCTTTCTTATGGTGGTTTGGGGTTCATGGTTCAACAATAGTAAGTGGTGTAATGTCAAGTGTATTGACATCGAATACATTAGATAACGCAGCTATAGTTACAAGTGGAAAGGAATTAACAATAGCAAATGGAGCTCATATAGTAACACAACAATTTTTGGATCAATTTATGACAGTAACAGGGGCTGGTATGACAATAGGTTTAGTTGCGGCAATGTTGGCATTTTCAAAGTCAGCTCAATGCAAACAATTAGGAAAACTCGCAATAGTACCTGCGATATTTAACATAAATGAACCAGTCACATTCGGAACACCAATAGTAATGAATCCTTTTATGGCTCTTCCGTTTATAATTACTCCTATGTTATCAGGAATAATACTTTATTTTGCAATAGCAACAGGAATAGTTCCACCATTTGGTGGGGTAATGGTTCCATGGACAACTCCTCCAGTAATTTCAGGTCTTTTAGTTGGTGGTGTTAGAACAGCAATATTGCAATTCTTAGTATTAGTAATGTCATTCTTTATATATCTTCCATTCTTTAAGAAGTTAGATAATATAAACTATAAGAATGAGCAAGCTGCACAAAGAGGAAATGGTGTGTCAGCATAAGTAAAATATTTAAGCAAAATGTTGCACAACTGATTTTAAGTTGTGTAACATTTTTATTTTAACTAATAAACCCGATTTCTAAGTGAAACATGTAAGATATCATATAGTTTTTTTGATATAATATTGGTATAATGCAATAAATAAGGAATATGAGGTGGGGAATTTGGATCCAATTAGTTTGATGAAATCTATGGCTTCAACATTTACGAAAGTTGAACTTGAAATTTATAATAGATTGATGTCTGATCCGACATTGATTATGAATAGCACGATAGTAGTACTTGCAGAAGATCTTAATGTATCTAATTCTGCTATAACAAGATTTTGCAAAAAGTTAGGCTATAAAGGGTATGTAGAATTCAGATATGATTTTTCCTGCTATTTTAATAAGGAAGAGAAGGAAAACGAAGACCATATTATTAATAGAACAGTAACTACATATTTATCTGTCTTGAATATATTAGAAAAAATGATAAGCGAAGATGAGATTAGAAAATTAGTATCAAAGATGAAAAAAAGTAATAATATTCGAGTAATAGGTATAGGAGAGTCAGGATTAATTGCTAAGTATTTAAGATATCGTATATTCAAATATAAAAGAAATATTGAGGCATTGGATAATAAGTTCGAAATAGATGAAAGTTGTAGTTTAGCAGAAGAAGGAGATATGCTAATTGCTATTACCAATAGTGGAAAAAGTAAGGAAATTAATAGACAGATAGTAGAAGCATATAATAATGGTATAACGACTGTAGTGATAACAACTAATGATATTGCGGTTCTAAGAAGCAAGTCCCATTTTTACTTCCAGATGCCTTCGGCTGGACAATTTTATAAACCAGGTGCATATGACAATCAGCCAATTATTATAATTTTTTTAGAGATGATAGTTAACTTATTTGCGTTTTTTAACGAAGAGTAGTAAAAAAATAAGAAAGATCCAAATTCAATTATAGAACTTACCGTATATTTCATTTATAAAAATATATAGAATTAATTTTTTTTATAATAAAAACCTCCTAGAAGTAATGTTATTTTGCTATTTCTAGAAGGTTTAATTTATTACAAACTAAAAAGCTTTTTTATTTCCTCATATTTTTCGTGAGTAAGTAGAGCATCTTTTTCTGTATTTTTAAGTTTGACAATATACGTCCATCTTCCGTATGGATAGATTTTTGTAATCAATGATAAATTGATAATATAGGATTTGTGACTTCTAAAGAATTGAGTATGGTCTAGTTTTTCTTCTATATCGGATAAAGAAATGGAAGTTGTGAAGCTATCTGTTTTTGTATATATAACAGTGGAACTTTCTTCTCTTTGAACTAAAACAATTTCCTTCGTATCTACAAAGCTTATACCTTCCTTATTTTTTATCATAAGCTTATCCAATCCCTTTTCGTGCTTTATTATCTTGTCTATACCATCTCCATAGCTGGGTTTGTTTAAATTTTTAATTCTGTCTAAGGTCTGCATTACTCTTTCTATTTTGAATGGTTTTATTAAATAATCAAAAGCGTACAACTGGAAGGCTTCGGACATATACTCTGCATGGGCTGTTGCAAAGATAATTATAGTTTTAGGGTCTATATCTGTTAATATTCTAGCACAATCTATACCGTTGCACTTAGGCATTTCAATATCAAAGAACACCACATTAGGGCGGTGCTCTTTAAATATGTCTATAGCTTCTTCACCATTATCTGTTTCTCCGACAACTTCAAATCCACCAGATTTATCTAGTATTTTTTTTATTATGGTCCTTATTCCTATTTCATCGTCAACTATAAGCACTTTTATATTCATAGAATAATTCTCCTAATTTAAAATCTTCTTTTTCTAGTTTTACTTTTTGGCTTTCCAACTATCTCTGAAAGTATAATAGCTTGTTGAAGTCTAACTGGTGTTATTTCCTGGGTAATAGAATCTATAATTCCATGTGGATTTAAAGAAGTTGCTTCTTTTTTATCATAGTAGCTATTTTTTGTATTATTATAAGAATCCGTGTTTTCACTAGCTATATCGTCAATGGAATCACCTTCGTCATATTCTTCATCATCATTCTCTAACTCCGTATCGGGAGTGTCGTTTATACTATCATTCAATTCGGCTGCATTTGGATATTTGAAAACAAAATTTCTTGAATTATTGTTTGATATGGACGTAGGATTGAATATAGCATTTGCAAGAATTTTTAATACATTAATGGTATCATCATATTTCATAGTTTTCACTCTCCCAGGAGTCTATTTTTTGTCTCTCTGCTCTTTGTTATCACTAGAAAGAGATTGGCTTTTATTTCCTGCGCTAGAAATCGAACTTCTCATACTTGTATCTGCAATAACATTTTGCATATCATAATAATCCATTATTCCAAGTTTTCCTTCTCTAAGTGCATAAGCCATAGCTCTTGGTACTTCGGCTTCTGATTCTACAACAGCGGCTCTCATTTCTTGCTCTTTGGCTACAGCCATTGCTCTTCTTTCTTCAGCTTTAGCTTGAGCTATATTTTTGTCGGCTTCAGCTTGTAAAGTTTGAAGTTGAGCTCCTATATTTCTTCCTACATCTACGTCAGCTATATCAATGGATAGAATCTCAAAGGCAGTACCTGCATCTAAGCCTTTATTTAATACTGTTTTTGAAATAGCATCAGGATTTTCTAATACTATCTTATGACTAGTAGAAGAACCAACTGTAGTAACTATACCTTCACCAACTCTGGCTAGTATAGTTGCTTCTCCAGCCCCTCCGACCAACCTTTCGAGATTAGCTCTAACTGTAACTCTAGCCTTAACTAAAAGTTCTATACCATCTTTTGCAACTGCTGAAACATTTGGAGTTTCAATAACTCTAGGGTTAACACTCATCTTAACCGCTTCTAAGACGTCTCTACCAGCTAAGTCAATAGCAGCAGCTTTTTCAAATTGTAAGTCTATGTCAGCTCTATGAGCTGCAATTAATGCATTAACTACATTATCTACATTACCACCAGCTAAATAATGGGCTTCTAATTGATTGACATTAAGTCCCATACCAGCTTTTGTTGATTTAATAAGTGGAATTACAATTTTAGAAGGTACAACTCTTCTAAGTCTCATACCAATCAAGTTGAATATGCTTACTTGAACATTTGCTGCTAAAGATGATATCCATAATCCTATTGGTATAAATCTAACAAACACAGTAATTAAAAATACAACTGCTATTACTACTATAATTAAATTGGTAATCATTAATAATCTCTCCTTTAAATATAAATTTATATTTTAACTTTTTTTACTAGCAATTTAACTCCGCTAACTTTAAATATTTCTACATTAGTCCCTTTATTAATGTATTCTCCTTCAGAAATTACATCAAATTTAACTCCGTCTATATCTACAGAACCAGTTGGCCTTAGATCAGTAACAGCTACTCCAGATTTTCCTAACAAATAATCTAAATCTGAAGAACTAATATACCCATGTTCTTTCTTTTGCTCATCAGGAAGAATTAATGGTTTAAAGAACTTTCCTTTCGTGAAAAAAGTTAGAACAACACCTAACATGATTCCGAGGATTGCTAAAATTCCTAATATCATAACTAAAGCTTGTGCAAAATTCTCAGCAGTCAATGCCACTGCAAGTATTAAACATATAGCTCCGGCGATTCCTGGCAACCCAAAACCTGGAATATGCATTTCTAAAAGCACTAATCCGAACCCTACTATTAAAAGCAAAACTGTAAGAACTGTTACATCAGGTAAAAATGCGATCATATTTTTGTACCTCCCTCCTTGGTATATAAATATAATAAGCCACATGTTGAAGTTTGGTAACATAAAGCTTCTAAGTTATACAGTTTTTAGGTTCAAATGTCATTTATAAGAGTGTTGGCATCTTTGAATATCAATTTATAAGATTTTATTATTCTTTTTTTGGTAGAATAACTTCGAAAGATGTTCGTTTATCATTTGATGTAACTTCAATCGTACCAGAAAAACATTCAACAATTTCTTTAACTATAGCGAGGCCCATGCCATCACCTTTCTCATTTTTTGTTGAGAATCCTTCTTTAAATATGTTGACTATAATTTCATGAGGTATGCAATCTCCATTATTGGATATATTGAGTCGTATATTTCTTAGATCTTCTGATAATTCAACAAGCATATATCTATTGCTTGGCTTTTGTTTTAAAGCAAATATAGCATTATCTATAATATTGCCAATAATTCTGCAAAAATCCCATGGTTCCATATTAAGATTATTTAAGTTGCTTTTTATTTCAAGCTCCATATCTATATTATTCTTTTCAGCCACTTGCAATTTCGCCTGAAACAATGCGTTAACTGCTGGCTTTGAAGTCTTTAGAGCTTTGCTGATTCTTACTATATCTTTATAGACAGGTTCTATATAGTTTCTTGCTTCCTGAAATTCTTCAAGTTCCATTAATGAGTAAATCACCTGAATGTGATTCAAGTAGTCGTGACGTTGAGATCTTAATGTTTTATTGAAGTCCTCAAGATACCTTATTGTATCTATTAAATTATTACTGCCTTTCTTAAATAAAAAATTATAAAATATTATTCCTGTAATGACACTATTAATACCTATGCTTATAGCTACGACATAAATGATAAAATTTCCTTCAATCATATGTGGATTTTGACTTTTGTAGTAAATAAATAGAGTTATAAAGATTATTTGTATTAAGTTTAAAAATATAGATACTAGCACAGTCTTAGAGATGTTGTAGGCTTGCTTTTTTATTATCATACTTTACCTCCTTGCAAATAAATGACAAGTATATTTTACCATGTTTCTCTTAATATTAACCTTGAATCACCTTAATTTATTCTTAATCAGTGATAGGGAAAATAAAAGCTGTTTATATAGTGTTATAAAAGTTTGTGAAAAATTTTGGGATATTATATATGATACAATTGAATTTTTAAATTTGAGTCTTAACTTAGCTCACATAACTTAAATTTTAAATGTGAATTTATTGTTGCAGCATATATGTGAAATATATTAATTTTAATTACCAAATATAATAAATAAATATGTCTGATTTTATTGAATGTACAAGGAAAGAGTGGGTTAGTTTTTTATGCAAATAGTGAAAAAAGGAGTTTGTATACTTAAAATTAAAGAGGAATAAATTGTAAAGTTTAGCATGTATAGCACAAAGATTTATAGTATAATATAAGATAATAATAAAGGATAATTAATTATATGGTCTTGTAAAATTATACTGATAAATATTTAGGTTATTAACAATATAAAATGAATTATATTTAATACGTTTTTGATGAATATGGGGAGGATTTATGAAAGATAAAGAAATGTTTATTGAGGAATACGGCGATTTTAAAATGCGAAAATTAACTGAAGATGATTTAGAACAGTTTAATGGGCTTTTACGTTATGCATTTCAAATAACGATGGAAGATCTTTTGCATACTGGTTGGACAGAAGAGCAAATTATGCATGCTAAAATGCCGATTCTTAAAAATGCCTATGTTCTTGGTTGGTTTTATCACGGTAAGTTAGCTTCAATGATTGTAGTATATTCCATGAAAGTAAATATCCATGATAGTATTTGCAAAATGGGTGGGGTTACTGGAGTTGCTACCTATCCTGAATACACTGGAAAAGGGTTAATTCATTCTTTGATTAAGCGAGCTATTATTCATATGAATGAAGAAGGTCAAGTTATTTCTTGTTTATATCCATATTCGATCCCTCTTTATAGAAAGCATGGTTGGGAAATAATTTCTGATAAAATAACTTTTACAATCAAAGATTCGCAGCTTCCTAAAAAAAGAGTAGTAGAAGGAATGATGGAACGTGTAGATTTAGAATGTGAGGATCTTTTAAATGTACATGATTATTTTTCAATGCAGAGACATGGTGCAATGATTAGAGATGAGCTTGCGTGGGATGAATATTGGCGTTGGGATAGTGATGATATTATTGCGGCTATTTACTACAGTAAGAATCATAAGCCCCTTGGTTATTTAATCTATTATATTAGAAATGATATATTTTATATTAAAGAAATGGTTTATTTAAATACTGAAGCACACCACGGAATTTGGAATTATATAAGTGCCCATTATTCTATGGTTAATGAAGTAAAGGGAAATAATTTTTCGGGAGAACCAATGGCTTTTTTATTTGAAGATAGCGAGATAGTTGAAACTATTAAACCATACTTTATGGCAAGGATTATAAATGTAAAAGAATTTATAATAAAATACCCATTCCTAGTAAAAGCACAGAAACTTAAGATAAGTTTCAAAATAAATGATCCTATTGCTCAATGGAATAATAGCATTTTTAATATCTATTGGGATGATGAAGAAACAGTCTGTGAGAAGAGTGATGATATGTATGCTGCTAATTTAGTGGAAATGGATATTCAGACATTAACAACTATGCTTATGGGATATAAGCGTCCTACATTCTTATATGAGTGTGGAAGGATAAAAACAGAATATTATATGCTTAAAATTTTAGAACAGTTAATACCAGTAGAGAAGCCTTATTTTTCGGATTATTTCTAAATTTAAAGAATATAAATATATAGATGTTTATATATAATTTCCTTACAGTGGAATTCTAAACTGCATAAAAAAATCCCAAACTTCAAAGTCGTTTGCGATTTTGTTCTAATTGATTAAGGAAGTATAACTTATAAGAATAAATAATAGTCTTGAAATATGATTTGTTTCAAGACTATTTCTGCATCAATTTTAAATGATTATAATTGAGAAAATAATTTAACTACATAATTGTATTAATAAATAATATAAAATTAATAAAAAGATTACTATGATTCATGTTGCATTAAAGTATATTGAAATTCTAAAAAGATTAAATGTATTTAAATAATGAAATGACAGAGCATAAGTAGGATAAGAATTTTTTTGTTAAATACTTATATAGCTTTTGAATTACTTGAACTATCATCTTTTACTTTTACCGTTTGGCCAATTAAAAATATACATATCCCTATTAAGATAATTAGTGATCCGATAATTTGATTATAAGATATGGATTCTCCGAGTATTAAGAATGCTAATGTACACGTTCCAACAGGCTCACCTAATATACTCATGGAAATAGTTGAAGCACTTAACCACTTAATTAGCCAATTTAAAACTGTTTGGCCAAGTATTGTTGAAATTAATGCTAAGCAGAAGAACCATAACCAATCAGAGTTTGCATAGCCTATTAGGGGATATTTTAATATGACAGAATATGCTAATAAAAATATACTACTGCTTAAATAACAAATGAAAACATAAGCAACTAGAGATAAATTTTTTCTTACACTTTGTCCAATGAGGAAATATGCTGTAATAACTCCAGCTGCTAGTAAAGCAAGTATATCTCCTATCAAGGCTATCCCACCAATTTTAAAATCTCCAAATCCGATTATACAGCTTCCGAATATAGATAAAAAACCACCAAATAGTGATAGTTTCTTTAATCTCTCACCAAAGAAAAAATAGCTTCCTATAAAAGCAAATAGTGGCTGCATAGTTACAAGAACAGTTGAACTTGCAACTGAAGTAAAACGCAAGGATTCAAACCAAAGTATATAATGTATTGCTAGAAAAATTCCTGATGAAAACACTGCCGCTAATTGTTTGAGTTTCAATTTTTTTATTTCTAGTATGTATTTTTTGTTAAATAATATTACAGGTAATATCATCAATGTTGAAAAAACTAATCTATATGTAGCTATTATTGGAGCTGGAGCTGCCGATAGTTTTACAAATATAGCGGATGTAGAAATAGCTAAAACTCCAAAAAATAAAAAAAGGTAATGTATAATTTTATGTGAATTCTTCAAAAAGATTACGTCCCTTCTAAATAAAAATAATTTCATAATATTTCTTTATAAATATAATCATATGATTTAAAACTTTTTTCAGATGTATAAAGTCAGTAACTCGTTTATGATGCATATCCCTCTTTTACCTGATGCATTCTTCTGTTTCAAACTTTTGAATCGCTTTTGTAGTAGAAGTCCTATCGATGAAATAGTTGAACTTGCAACTATCATATAATATGTTTGTTGAAAGTTCAACTATTATATAATATGTTTGTTGAAAGTTCAACTATTATTATGTTCATTATTTATAGTCTAAAAGTATTTGTAGATATAGATAATTTATAATTAATGATTACGTTTCTGATTGTTTTAAATTCTAAAGAATAAATATTCTTCGCAATATTTATTCTTTAGAATATTACCATATTAGAATATATATTCTTCAGAATATGCTTATAAAATACGGGTTGAAAGGATTTTAGTATGAAAAATGGAATTGATTTTAATTTATAATTTACTTGCTTTTATTTTAAGAATACAAATACATAAAATTGTTTATATTGATAATTTTTTACGCTATACTAAAGCTATTACTACATTAAGTGTTATTATATAGTTAGGATATGAATTTGATTTATTAGATTATTTTATTAGAACAAAAATTTAAACAACAAGTGGTTCTTGTTTAGTCATTCTGTTCCCAATTTTGGCATTTATGATATATAAACATATAAAGAATATAAATAATGAGGTGAGGTAATGAAAAAAGTTGGAATTGTAGGAGGTATGGGTCCTGAATCTACAATAGAATATTATAATAAAATAGTTTATGGCTATCAAAAAAGGCATTTTAAAGACTATTTTCCTAATATGGTAATTGAAAGCATTAATATATTTGAGATGCTAGAATTATGTAAAACAAAAGATTTTGATGCTTTAACTGAACTTTTATTAAAGGCGATTAAAAATGTTGCTGCTAGTGGTGCAGATTTTGCAGCCTTTGCGGCAAATACACCACATATAGTTTTTGAAGAATTAAAGGAAAAATCACCTATTCCACTTATTAGTATTGTAGAAGAAACTTATAAAAAAGTAGAGAAAGATAAGTTAAAGGTTGTTGGATTAATAGGGACTTCTTTTACTATGGACGCTGATTTCTTTAAAAAACCTTTTAGAGATAATGGAATCAAAATAGTGGTTCCAGAAGAAATAATTCGCAATTTTATAAATGATAAAATAGCTAATGAGTTAGAATATGGAATTATTAAAGATAGCACAAAGCAAAAATTTATTAAAATAATTGAAGAGTTAAAGGAAAGAGAAAAAGTAGAAGGTATAATATTAGGGTGCACAGAATTACCTTTACTGCTTAAAGACGTAGAATTGTCGCTAAATGTTTATGATACTATGGAGATACATGTAAATAGCATATTATCAAATATAATTAATTTAAAAGCATAGTTTGCTTTATAAATGACAAGACAAGAGAATAATTCTGTAGTTCTTATGGTTTAAATGCAATTCAGCTTATAATATTCTTAGTCAAAAAGGAAGATTTTAAAATAACATGGATTTACAATCAAAATGTTAGAAATAGCTATAAATAATATTATCAGTGGGATTAGAAGATTAATTTATGGGAAAATAGAATTTGGTACAGAAGCGGGAATTGCATAAAAAAAGCTGTACTACAAGGCATCTAAGCCAAGTAATACAGCAATCCACCAAAACAAATGGTGCCGCTGGCCGGATTCGAACCGGCACGATATCACTACCAGAGGATTTTGAGTCCACCACGTCTGCCAATTCCATCACAGCGGCATGTAAACTGACAAAAAATATTCTACCATGTCTTAAAGAATATTTCAATAGGTATTTTTAATTTATTTTTATTTTTGGAAAATTAATTTATAATATCCATATAAAAATACATAATGAAAGTATTAGACAAAATTTTATCTAATTAAAGTTAATATAAGATTTTTATTCATTTGTAGTTCGGATTTTCAAATAAAAGTAGATAAATGTGCATAAATTTTTAAATAAAGGTTGTGGGGAATCAAATCATTTGCTAGAATAGGAATAGGGAAAAGTGCCCCACTGGGTTATTTTATGCCCAACTACAATTTTAAGCTTAGAAATAAGATTTAATAATTTGTAATTATCTATTAATTAGGGAGGAGCAAAAATATATGATGTATTCAAAAGAAGTTGAAGAAATGTGTGTACTTGCTAAAGGTCCTAATCACGGATCAGCGCCAATTCCTGTAGAAGGAAGATGGGTTCAATCTAAAGAAGTAACTGATATATCAGGATTAACTCACGGAATAGGTTGGTGTGCACCACAACAAGGAGCTTGTAAATTAACATTAAACGTTAAGGATGGTATAATCCAAGAAGCGTTAGTTGAAACAATTGGATGTTCAGGAATGACTCATTCAGCTGCTATGGCTTCAGAAATATTACCAGGAAAGACTATATTAGAAGCATTAAACACAGACTTAGTTTGTGACGCTATAAACACAGCTATGAGAGAATTATTCTTACAAATCGTTTATGGAAGAACTCAAACTGCATTCTCAGAAGGTGGACTACCTATCGGAGCAGGACTTGAAGATTTAGGAAAAGGTTTGAGATCTCAAGTTGGTACTATGTACGGAACTTTAGCTAAAGGACCAAGATACTTAGAAATGGCTGAAGGTTATGTTACTGAAGTTGCTGTAGACGAAGATAAAGAAATCATCGGATATAAGTTTGTTAACTTAGGAAAAATGATGGAAAGCATTGCTAAAGGTATGGATGCTAACGAAGCATTAGAAAAAGCTAAAGGTCAATACGGAAGAGTTGCTGACGCTGCTGAATTATTAGACCCAAGACATAAATAATTATTTGTAAAGGAGGATTTTTAAAATGGCATTATTTGAAAGTTATGAAAGAAGAATTAACCAAATCACTCCAGTATTAGAAAAATACGGAATGAAAACTATGGAAGATGCTAAAGCAGTTTGTGCTGAAGTTGGAGTAGATCCATATACAATCGTTAAGGAAACTCAACCAATCGCATTCGAAAACGCTGGATGGGCATACGTTTTAGGTGCTGCTATAGCAATAAAGAAGGGTTGCACTAAGGCTGCTGATGCTGCTGAAGCAATCGGAGAAGGATTACAAGCATTCTGTATCCCAGGTTCTGTTGCAGATGACAGAAAAGTTGGTTTAGGACACGGAAACTTAGGAGCTATGCTTTTAAGAGAAGAAACTAAATGTTTCGCATTCTTAGCAGGACACGAAAGCTTTGCTGCTGCTGAAGGTGCTATTAAAATAGCTGAAAAAGCTAACAGAGTAAGAAAAGAACCATTAAGAGTTATCTTAAACGGTCTTGGAAAAGATGCTGCATTCATCATTTCAAGAATCAATGGTTTCACATATGTTCAAACTCAATTTGACTACTACACTGGAGAAGTTAAAGTAGTTAAAGAAAAAGCATACTCAAACGGAGAAAGAGCAAAAGTAAGATGTTACGGTGCTGACGACGTTAGAGAAGGTGTTGCAATCATGCATAAAGAAGGAGTTGACGTATCAATCACTGGTAACTCAACTAACCCAACAAGATTCCAACATCCAGTTGCAGGAACATACAAGAAAGAATGTATCGAACAAGGTAAGAAATACTTCTCAGTAGCATCAGGTGGTGGTACAGGAAGAACTCTTCACCCAGATAACATGGCTGCAGGTCCAGCTTCTTATGGTATGACTGATACTATGGGAAGAATGCACTCAGATGCACAATTCGCAGGATCTTCATCAGTTCCAGCTCACGTTGAAATGATGGGATTAATCGGAGCAGGAAACAACCCAATGGTTGGTATGACTGTTGCTGTAGCTGTTGCTGTTCAAGAAGCATTAGCTAAATAGTCTGAAAATCAAGGTTTTACTGGTTTAAGAGTGAATTAATTAGCTAATATAAATACTCACACTATATTAATTTAATTATTAATGGGTGTGGGTATTTTTTTATACATGATTTTAGTACCCACGGCTTTAGGAAGGGGTACTATTTTTTTATGATAAAAATGAATAGAAAACATATTGATAAAACTTTTGATGAATGCTTTCAACAATTTCTATTAGAGCATTGTACGTTGAAAAATATGCGTGAAGATACTAAGAAATATTATATAAAAGAATATATTGAATATTTGCCAGTAGATTGTCCTTATTTATTTCCAATAGTTCAAGGCGAAAAAATGAAAGAAAGAGGACTTACAAGAGAGATAGAAGATTATAACAAATCAAGAGGAATAGAACGTACATCAATTCATGCGTTTAGGCATTGGTATGCGAAAAAGGCAGTTATGAACGGAATTAACATAGTTCAACTACAACATTTATTAGGGCATAGTAATTTAGAAATTTTGAAACATTACGTTGAAATGTTAACAGAAGATTTAAATTACGAAAATGTTGTACAAAATCCTTTGATCTATTAAGTTGGAAAATTCCAAAGGGAAAAATATTAAATTAAGAAAGTAGGTGTCAATATGCAAGTAAACATCAATCATGATAAAACAACTAATGGATTTGATGAAAGAATAATTACATTAGACATACATGAATTGAAAGATTAAAAAAGATTATTGAAACTTTAAAAAATTAAACAAAAAATAGATAGATTACTTTGGCGAGTAATCTATCTACCTAAAACTTAATATGTTTTATTAATCTTATTAGCACTTCAAAAGCACTAATAGACCATGCGTTAAGTCTATCTTATTTCAAAAGTTTTGAAGTATCAATAGGCTTGGTATCATATTGTCTAAAATACAACATGTAACTTGTACAAGCACTATTACAAGTATAAATAATATTAGTAGCTGACATGAAGGCGATGCAGAAAGTTCATGGGGAGTTAGATAATAACATCTTATCTAGCTTGACATAAGTGGTGTAAAAGCATTCTATTACCATGTTATAGCCTAAGTCCTTCATGAGGATATGGCATTAGAGCGGTTTAGGGTAACTAAATTCGGAGGTAGTCAAAATATTGAAAGATATGATATGTAGTAGGGAGTTGACGCATATAAAAAGACTATACATAGAGTTTTCTATGTAAATTATGTTTGCAACGGTACTTGATTCATATACACGTCGAGGCTCTAAAGAGCGATATTGTAATTTCTTCAGTATTTTTTTGAGTTGCTGGAGAATTGCGTCTAACTCAGATAAAAAGCGTATAGTTACTTAGGTATGAAGTCAAGCTTAACTTTAAAAGTATTCAGTAAATTACAAGTCCTTTAGAAAGACTTCGAAACTGAATAAAGTTGTTTTGAATTATGTACTTCATGAATTTCCTTATTTTTATAATATGCAACAATATGTTTGTCTAAGTTTTGTGATAGTATAATCATGAATTTATTACTTGGGGAGAAAAAACTTAACAACTTATTTAAAATGGATTTTCTTAGGAATATTCTATATTTTAATTGAAATAATTTAAAATTGTTCACAATAATACCTCTTTTTATTTAATTTGATTTAACCCGACTTTTATATTTTATAACATAAGAGGAAACTAATCAAAGAAAATCGTATTACAAATAATGATAATTTTTTACGATAACATTACAAGATAAAAATATAAATTAAATAGATTTATATAATTTATTTAAAGGGAAAAGGATAACTTGTTTTACTAGCCAAGTTATCCTTTAAACGATTATTATATTTTTTTAATAAGTAGAAGGACAAATATTTAATAAGAAATTATCTTACATTATTATTATAGCAAATAGTCATTACAAAATTATGTTAAATATGTTAATTAAATATAAATAATTTCTTAAATAAATTTAAGGTTTGGTAAACAATTGAAGAAAAAAACAACCTGCTTAGGGGAGCAGGTTGAACTTATAAAGCTAAAATACATTTACCGATACGGGGGCAAAATAATAATGCTTTAACTATTTTACAATTACTATTATAAAATATAAATATTAAATAATTCTTCACTACTTATTAAATTAATGTGAATAAATTAATAATACATCACAAAAAAAGATGACTTACTTTAGGGGGATAAGTCATCTTTTATAGGAGTCTTATAATATGTTCTAGTCACTTTACAATAATATTATAGGATAAAATTGTAAAATATGTCAATATATAAATTATATAATGAAAAATAAAAAGGATAATCTGCTAGAGTGCAACAAATTATCCTGAATACTGTGTTATATATATTTAATAGGGGTAAATATATATGAAAAAAAGTTTTATCAACCTTATGTTTTTATTATAAGTGGTATTTGTGACAGTATTATGTCAAGTTAATAAACTTAATATAAATATTTTATAAAGGAAAATTAAGATTTTGCTGAAGAATAATAAAATTATTTGGCCTTTTTTATGTTGAATTTTATACTTAGTTATATTTTGTTTATATATTTATCAATATCAAAAGCTAGCAAAACAAAGGAATGCGACTTTGGTGTACATGAAAATTAATAATTAATGCAAACAAATTATAAATAAGTAGTTGACTTTTATGTTTGTTTGGTGTAAAAAATTTTATGTGCTATTATATCTTTGTAATATAAATGCGAGGAGCGATACATAAGATGGAAATGAGTTATGATGAAACACAAAAGAAGTTAGAAGAAGTGTATAAGGTTGCATATGCATATGAAAAAGTTATTGAAGCGGCAAAAGGTATAAATGAAAGCAGATATAATAGGGAGCCTATACCATATTTACATATTCCTATTGCAGATTTAAGAAAACTAGTGAGTGAACTTAATGCTAAAATAGAGGATTTAAAATCAAAAGCAGTGGTTACTTATAAAGAAGATACTAGCTATATAGATATATTGTTATAATCAAAAGAGGATAGCAATGATATCAAGTAATTCAAATGTGGTTTTAATGGATAAAAATAGACTTGAAGAAGATTTAGCTTATTTATTAAGTGCAGAAGAAAAGATAGAATTAACACTAAGAAGATTAAAGTATCAAGATAATCTTAAGTTCGGTGATGTAGAAATGAGTTTAGAATTGATTCATGCTATTATAGTATATACAAAAGCACTAAGAGTAAGAAGAGATGATAAGCGAAAAGATTCTATAGCAACTATAAAATTAAAAATTAATAAGTAAAGATATCAAAGACTGCCTAAATGGTAGTCTTTTTGTTTCCAACGTTACAAGAACGAAAATTTTCACTGTCTTTAACAAAGGTACAAAATTGTACCTTCATAAAATTATTTGAATATTTCCATGTAATAAAGAGGAATTAAATACTTTTTGTAGAAATAAACAATAATGTAAATAGTATTTCAATAAAAGGTGTTATGGATATGAAAATTGGTAAAGCAATATTTAAAAAAGGTAATATATTTAAAGAGATACAAGCAGTGAATCTTAATAGAGATAAATATTATGAAGATTATAGAGGTTATTTATTTTGTACGGAAAATGAATGTAAAGCGAAATTGAGTTTTGTAGAAAGAAAGGGCAATATCAAGTTCTTTAGAACATTTCCTAGCACCCCACATAAAAATGGCTGTTTGAATGAGGTTATCTATGAAGATGGGATAGAAGAAGTTCAATTAAGGCGTTTGGTAAATAAAATAAATTTATCTAATAAACATATAATAAATAAATTAGAAAGCGCATTTGATAAATTTAGGAATAATGATGTTGAAGTCGGAGGATTAAACTCTGAAGAAAGTGGTAAAACACATACTAAAGGCAATGGTTCTAGAATTAAGGGAAATGAAGCAGAATTGTTTGACGAAGGAATGGAAAGTAAAGATGGTAAGGAGCTATATATTATAACAAGGATTTATAATGAGATAGGAAAAGAAGATGATACAAAAGTTAGATGTATTATTGGATATGTGCATAATATACAATTAATGGACAGGCATGGATATATTAATTTAACTCCTAGAAAAGTAGATAGTGTTAAAGTTCATTTTGCTGAATATTTTGCGGTTAATAATGAGACTGAATTTAATAATATGCAAATTATTGAATCGTACATTAAACATATGAAATTAAATAGTAAACAAATAATTTGTTGCTGTATAGGCAGAGTAAAATACGTTAAATCGGGTATAAATATAATTCTTGATAGATATCAAGGTTTCACATTAAATGGAATGAAATTTTATGAAATTGTTGGATATATGAATAATTTGAAAAGTAAATAATTAAAGATTAAAAGGATTAGTTAATTCGACCACTGCTTTTTTTATCTATAATATTACTTACAATTTTATACTATAATTAAAAATATTCTAATTAGATGTTTTGTAATTTATAAGAGGAATATATCGACTTTTGTATAATTATATTATATGAAAGGGGAATTAATATGCAATTTATTTCGGAAAATATAGCGTGGATAATACTAGTGACAATATTAATACTAGCAATATTAGAAGTTTTATATGAAAAATATTTAAAAAAGAAGAGCATTTTTAATCTTTACAAAAAAATATACATTCGAGAAATAGATAAAAAAGGTAATGAAACATTGATTAATGTTTCAGATATTTATCAAATTGAAGATAAAGTATCCGAGTACATAGATAGTGAATATAAGAGTGTAAAAGAAATTAATTTAAAGAAGGCAAAGCTAAAGCGTAAGTTAAATAGTGTAATTCTAGTTGACGGCATTACTATTTTAAGCATATGCATATCAGTTATAATGACGTTATATACCACGGTATTAACTAATGTTAACACAGTGACATGGAATGTTATAAATTTAGAATATAAAAATATAGATACTCTTAATAAGCAATTGGATTCAAAAGATTTGTCAGAAGATAAAAAAAGCGAAATATCAAAGAATATAAGTACTAGCTATGATAATATCAAGAATGCTATTAAAAGTACAACGGATTTCCTTAGTACTCCGTATATATTATTACTGATGTTATTATTATTATTAATATTCTTCTTTTTTAGTAATATAGTTAAAGAAAGAATTGAATATGAGAAAGCTTTCTACAGCTTGATTATAGAACTGTTAGAAGGCGAAAAAGACAAAATTAAGGAGAAAGAATTAAAGAGTAGTATAAAAAGTAAAGTAGAAGATATAAGAAGAGAGGTATTAGCCGCAAGCTCTGAAATAACTACTTCTAGAAAATTGCTAGAATTACGTACTACTAATCGCAACTTATAATATGAATATTATAATAGTAGAAGAACTCTAGAAATAGGGTTCTTATCATTATACACCTAAGAAAAGTGCTAAAAGCATATTGAGCAATAATTGTTTTTGGGTTACTAGAAGTGATTATTTAGATGATAAGAAAGAAATAAAATATATATATGAAGTATTAGCTGGCGTTATAGAGTATCTAAAAGGAAATAGAGATTTATATAATAATGATATAGAAGGGCAATATGATATATTTGAGGCTATAATAAAAACTTTAGAGGCTTTAAAAGAAATATATAAGGTTAGTACCCCTATAATGGATTCGCATATATACTTATTATCATTAACGGAAAATAAGTATAACAGATACTTACTTGAAAATTATGCAGGAGATCATGGAGTTGTTCTTGAGTTTTTTAATGAAACTAGAACAAAGCATATAGGCGATAATAAAACTATATTTAAAAATGATATATTGGATAAATATAAAATTCCACTATTTTGTGGAAAAGTAATATATGATGCTAATGAACAATTGACTATATTAATAGAAGAAATTAATGAATTCTATACCGAAATAATTACCAATTGTATAGCTATTGATGAACGTATTAATTTAAATGAAGAAATAGTGGAAACAATAAAGACAGTAATATATTGCAAAATAATACACTATGCTCTTTTCTTTAAACATCAGAAATTCGCAAAAGAAGAAGAGTGTAGAATCGCATTTATTGTGGAAGATAATTGTTCAAATCAAATTATTAAACATAGACGAAAAGGAAATGAAACAATACCATACATAGAAGCTGAATTTAAAAAGGAAAGTTTAAGTAAGGTAAGCTATAGGTAGAAATTAAGATAAAAATATATAAGTAAAGGTATTCGTGCACAAGGTGAATCTTTTTTCATTTAATAAATCAAGACTTTAACCAAGCCAAAATTGGATTCAGTAAATATCCAAGGTTCGTACGAATATCATACGAAGCAAACAAACGATGAATTTCGTCAGCACAAATTACTCAAAGCAAAATTGTTCTTGGCTCAAAATTGGGCAGACCAAAAAATTGTGGTGAGTAAATTAACCAGCTAAAAAATGAGTCCGTTAACTGGCTGAAAAATCAGCTATGAAAAATATTCACATCTCAGTCCCAAATTGATTTAATTAGAGTTAAATATGTATTATTACAGAAACTTATTTGTTTTTTCTTCCCCATGCACAACATTATAAGCAGTACCAATAGATACTCATAGGTAATCAGCAATTTTTCTATAACTATCGCCACGGTTATAGTAAAACTTAATGGAATTTTCAAGAGCATCAATACTTGGCTTTTTGCAGCTACGGGATCCAGTCTTATTTCTTTGATGTTTTAATAATATAGATTCAGGTGTTTCATATAACCCAAGAACCATTTCTACAAGGTCATATTTCGTGATCTAATGGCATCCACCACAAACATCAATACTTTTGTTTTTAATACAATTATCACATACCATAATATTCCCTCCGCTATGTTCATTTTAATACAATGAACGATTATATTTAATTATCGGAAGGTGATTTTAGAATATAATAATATTTTATAAAATTATAAAAATAATAGAAGAAATATATAATATAGAGATTTATAATAAAATAAGAAACATAAGATACTTATTAAATATTTATAGAAGGGAGGAACAGAAATGCCTAGGACCACAAGAGAATTTACACATTTGTCAAAGGAAATTATAAATGAACCTTGCAATAATATTTGGAAAATTAAAATGAGCCCAGAAGCATCAAAGAATAAAAATATAAATTACTTTATTGAAAAGATAAGTGATGAAGGATTAACAAGTCTAGCACCTTTTATTGATAAAGATTATAAACTGGTAGCACTACATGTAAATATTCAAAAAGCTATTTATATTTATACACTTAAAGAATGGAAATTTTACGATATGTAGTATTAGAAACCATATAAGGTAGATTATGAGAAAACATTAATCTGCCTTTATTTTTTTTATTTATAATAATAGAAATTTTGATTAGCAATAAAATTATCTTATTTACTTCAAAATGTTGACATTAATATCACAAAAGTATAATATTGTATTCAATATGATGAGTGTTGTGAATAGGCACCTAAAAAGTTTAATCGCTGTAATATAGCCTTTGTAAGGTGTTTAGCTGGGGCTTCGTTGAAATGATGGGATTAATCAGAGCAGGTAACAACCCAATGGTTGGTATGACTGTAGCTGTTGCTGTTCAAGAAGCTTTAGCTAAATAATTGATTTTACTGTCACAGCAAAAAAAGTCGTGTCAAAACTTCTAAAGTCGTGTCACGAAAAATAAAGTTGTGTTAAAAGTTGTGAAAATAATAAAGGACAACCCTTTGTTATTTCACAACTTTTTTATTTTCCATTCGTATATTTAAATATTTTATAAAGAAAATCATTAAAAAGGTTATGCATTAAGACAAGAGTAATTCTTATTTTTGCATAACCGTCTATTTTTGTGATAGATAAAGAATAAGTAAAGTAATAGTAGGATGTTGTAGACTAAACTGTTAAAATATATATATAATGGGAAAAATGAGTTGCTATTGTATTTAGAGAATAAGAACATTTGTATGAGAGGTAAACGCCGATGAATGAGGGATACAAAATTTATTTAGATAATTTTGATAGAAATGAAAAAATTGATATAACCAGAATTATAGAAGTTGAAAAAGAACTAAAGATTAAGTTTCCGACTGATTATGTGGAGTTTATACAAGAGTTTATGGTGGAGAAGGTTTTGTAGGAAAAGAGTATTTAATTATGTATAAAATAAATGAAATCATTGAAGTTAATGATGATTGTGAAGTATCAGAATATGTACCAGGAATTATACTTTTTGGAGGTAATGGTGGTGGAGAGTATTTTGCTTTTGATTATCGTGGGAGCGAAATTAAATACATCATAATCCCGTCTATGCTTGATTATGATGATATTATAATTCAATCTACTACATTAAAAGAATTCTTTAAACGTTTATATAATGGGATGATATTTGAAAATTGACTGTAAATAAAGGAGATAAGTGGAAATGGAAAGAATATTGAATTACAATTATATTCAAGAAAAAGTTAAGGCCTTTTCTTGGCAAGATATTAAATACATATGTGAAATACATTATTATCAAGATTTTAATGAATATTATGAAGAAGTTTTTCTATTAGATATTGTCTTTATTATTCTTACAATAGATAACAAGCAATATTCAGTTAAAATTAGATTTTATGAAGTTGAGAATATGAATTTATACATTGGAAGTAAATTTATTCAAATAGTGTGTTTTGACATAGTTGATATTAAAGATGATGGATGGAGTTCATTAAATTATTTAGTACATGATTTGGAACAAGATGGTGATATAAAGTTTTATTGTAACAAGATAGAGATGATTTCAGTTGCTGAAAGTAATTATAAATTATAGATTTATGAGAAGGAATATTTAAATTAATAAGAGAGGACTAAATATAATGATTACAAATATAATTAAAACAGATTATGGGTTAGAAGGGAAAATGGAATTTACACTATTTAATAAGACTATTAATGTATTAATGTCAGAAGATATAGATTTAGAATATGCAAATTTCTGCGTTGAAAACTTAGAAAAATTGGATGAAGCAGTTGTAAATAAATTATGTCAATATTCTATAAACTATTGTAATGATTTTTGTAATGAGGTCGGGGAAGAAACTTATGAGTTTAATGTATTAAGGGATGTATTAAATTATATAAAGCCAACATGCTTAATAATCAGTAATCCAAAAGATAAGAATAAAGTAGCCTATCATTTAGAATTAGATTGTGACTGGGAAGTGGAGCATGGATTAGAGTGGACAATCTGTGATGGAAAAATACTTTATGTTGGTTCCTTTGAAAATGAAAACGGATGGAAAGAAATTTCATATTATAAAGAACTGAATTGGAATTATGCATTCAATGAAACATACTGTACACTAAAGAATTTGCCAACTATAGATATAATTAAAAAAAGCCTTATTTCCATGGCTGCTCTTGATATTATTTTTAGTGAAGAGGAATGGTTAAGAGTATATACATGGTATCCAAATTGGGATGAAAGAAGTTCTTTAGCAGGAATTGATAATGGCAGTGGAGATACAATGCATATAGTATTTTCAAATAATGGATGTATTATTAAAGGGTTTGATCATGAATCTGAGTTATCACCTCATGCTCAGGAAGAATTTGAAGTCTGGAAAGGAATTTATGATGATGTTCCAGAGGCGTTATTAGACTTACTTGATGATGAAGCAATTGAAAAAGATGATGTGACATTCTGCATTTGGCAGGATAAGAATCATAAGGAGTGGCAAAAAGGAAAAGTAGAAATTCCGGAAGGTTGTAATGATGGTTCTAATTATATGCTTAGTAGAATATTTTCAGCGGAAGGTTATATAGATTGGGCAAAAGATTATTGGGAATTAGGAGAGAGATTAACTTTTGAAGATGTTAGAAAGGTATTTAACCATCAACCAATTACCGAAGAAATGGTAAAAAAAATAAATACAGATAGAAATATAAAAAAGGTAATGGAAGAACTTATAAAAATAAATTATCCAGTAGAATAGAAGTTTTAATTAAGTTTATAAGAATTATACAGAGATAAAAATATAGAAAGTAATATAAATTTTGAAAATTCACCAGAAATACATATTAGACCTATTATAAGTGGAATGTCTAAAGAGATATTTGATGACATTAAGGATGATATATTAATCATTGAGATTTTATTTTATACTGAGGAAATATATGATTTTTGTAAAAAGAGATATAAAGAATGGTTCTTATCAGTTGCAAACAATATTATAATCATATTAAAAAAGTACTTTTTTAAATTTGGAATTTACTTGACTGATGAAGCAAGCGATATGAAGCCACTTAATGGATTTGTATTTGATGATTGGAGTGAAATTTTAATGTTTGATTTTGCAGTAATACCTGATAAATATGTAAATAGATATAGTGATTTACCCTCGAATTATTGTACATCTAAAATTGAAGGAGGCCTTTGTATTTATCGTAATTTTTAATAATAAATTATTACCATTATTGAAGTAAGAAGTGGTGGAGTGATAGGAGATTTAAATTTAATGAGAAGAATAAGAGATGTATTTTATATAAATGCAAATTTTAATGAAAATTATTTTATATATTACGGAATGGAATTTAAAGAATTTATCAAACATAATCCAATGATTATAGAAAATATTTTGGTGACTGAAGGAAATTATATTGCTAATAATTTTAATAGAAGTTGGTTCTTGGAGACTGCCAATGGAAAAAATGATATTTTAGAGTTATCAAAGGAAGATATTTATGGTTTAGGTAACTTCCATTGGATAGACTATAATAATGAAGTTGATTTAAATAACTGCACTCCAGAAGAAAAGGCAGAAGTATTATATTTATCGCATTTTGGTAAACCTTTGAATTCACCATTTTTTAGTGGAATAAATAATACTTTTGTTTATCTTGCTCATGATGATGGGTGGTTTTGTAAATTGTATTGCAAAGATATGTGGGTATTTAAAGATATCATTACAAATAAAATTATAGAGAGTTTTTCCACAAATAAAAGAAGGAAAATATATCCTATGCCTGAAGATATAAAAAAAGAGATACTTGAATTAACTAAAAAAGGACTTTTAATAGACTTTTCTAATATATACAGGGAGAATAAATGTATTAGTTTAAATTATTATACTATTGGTCATTATGAAGATATGGACGAAATGTATAACAATCTTGAACGAAACAAGAATAGAGCAGATATTAAAGGAACAATTGAGCATAAAAATAGAGTATGGAAAATACATAATTGGGATAAGTAACTTAAAAGTTTAATTCATATTATTGTTAAATTTTAGCTGGTTTAGGTAATAAATTATACTATGTCACAGCAAAAAAAGTCGTGTCACGAAAAATAAAGTTGTGTTAAGTATGTAGAAAGACTATGCAAAGAAAATAGGAGCGATCCTGTTGGACATGCATAGTCTTTTTTGCGTGTTTTGGAAAATAAAATAGAAGAAAAGCCAGAAATAATGAGGGATTGAGCAAGGTGAAAGAGAGCCTGAATTTTAAGCAGCATTCACATCGGCAGCAGCCATGAGTAGAAAAATGGAGTTAATTTAGGCTCTTTGTGACACAACTTTATTTTGCTGATCGGGGGGAGTTATTTATTTTTTTATTCCGTTTTCATTCTTTTTTTATATGATTTAGGTGAAAATCCGTGACACGACTTTTTTTTACTGATACACGAGGAAAAAGTTAAAGAATAGATGAGGGGTAAAGTAGAATCTATACAGGAAAACTCAAAATATAATTAGAATAAAGTTATAGACAAAATTAATAAAAACATTAATGTTATATTGGACTAAAAAATATAGATAAAAAAGATTTAAGAACAATTGAATATCAAATAGAACAATGTGAAAATAAATTTAAGGGCTCTAGAAATAGGGTTCCTTTAATTTAATAAAATTTTATATAATGGTAGCAAGGACCAATCTAATTATTATCTAATTTGGATTTATTTGAATGAGAGGAACTTATTTGACAAATTTTCCATATGATATACAATTGTATTTGAAAGAAAATTTAGGGGGAATAGTAATGAAAAAAATATTTAGTATTTTATTATGTAGCTTATTAATATTTACTATAGTAGGATGTGGAAGCTCAGCAAAGAAATATACAGCCGAAGAATACGGAAATAAGTTAAAAGATGCTGGAGTTGCAATTGAGAATATGGAAGTTACAACTAATGATAATGATAAAAATCAGTTGTTAGGTAGACCAAATCAATATACATCCAAAGTAACTTTTACAAATGGCAGTATAGAGGTATTTGCTAATAAAGAAGACGCTACTAATAGAAAAGAATACATTGATAATATAGGCAAGAAAATGCCTTTAGTGGCTGAATATAATTACGTAAATGGTGCAGCATTATTAAGACTTGATAAAAAGTTAAATCCAGATGATGCTAAAAAATATGAGGATGCATTTATGAAAGCTAAATAATATTCTATAGGTTAGGATTAATTTTCTGGCCTTATTTTTTTGTCTAATAATACAAATATGTTTATATGTTCCTAGGTAAATTTATTCATATAAATATATTTATCTAGAAACATAGATACAAAGAAAAATATATACATATATAAATATTTATAGGAAACATGCGGGTTAGAGGTGAAATCTCAAAAAGATTTTTAAATAATAACTATCTTTTGAATTACTATTTATGCTAAAGTTATACATAAAAGGTATATTTATAAATGGCTTAGATATAAGCAATAGAGATGTTATAAAGTGAGCTTAGCGGGAGGAAAGAAAATGGCTTCGAATATAGAATTTGTAGAATATGTATGCGAACAGATAAGTGGTGCAGGAAGAATAACGTATAGAAAAATGTTTGGGGATTACGGAATTTACTGTAATCAAAAAATAATAGGACTAATATGTGACAATCAATTCTTTTTAAAGATAACAAAAGGAGGCAGAGATTTATTACGTGAAGTTACAGAGGCCCCTGCTTATGAGGGAGCAAAACCTTCTTTTTTAATTGAATATTTAGATGATAGAGACTATTTAACTGAAGTTGTATCAGCAACCTATGAAGAATTGCCAATGCAAAAAGTTAAAAAGAAAATAAAAGGGAAAAAATAATAGGGGTGAGGAGTTTGAAAAAGGCGAGAGTAGCAGAAATAACAGCAGAATTTAATTCTAATATAAAATCTGTTTGGGATATAGTAACAAATAATAATGATTATAGTTGGCGTAGTGATATTAAAAAAATTGAAATTTATAATAATGGTAAAGAATTTATTGAATACACTCATAACGGGAGTGCTACAAAGTTTATTATATCTAAGAAGGATGAATATAGTGAGTATGCTTTTAATATGGAAAATAAAATGTTTACTGGGTTTTGGAAAGGTAGTTTTTCAGAAACAGAAAATGGTGGAACTAAAATAGTATTTAAAGAAAGTGTCTTTATTAAAAATCCTTTTATTAGGATTCTTTCATATTTTTTTATGAACTTAAGGAAAATACAAAATACTTATATTTCAGATTTAAGAAAGAAGCTGGGTGAGTAATGAATATTAGAGAACAAATAATTAAGAAATATTTTAAATCGTGGTTAGAGAATAATTGTTCAGTATTAAAAGATATTTTTGATTTAAATGTAACTTATAGCGAATGTTATGGTCCTGAATATCATGGAATAGATACAGTTACAACATGGTTTAAAGAATGGAATAAACGTGGAAAAGTATTGGTTTGGGATATAAAGCAGTTTATTCATCAGGGAAATATAACAGTAGTTGAGTGGTATTTTAAATGTAGATATGATGGAGTATCGCTTATTGAATTCAACGGTGATAATTATATCGTAAGCTTAAAAGAATTCCAATCTAAAATTCCACATTATTATCCTTATAGTAATTAAATTATAGTTTATATTGATAAGTTACATATAAGGAGAAGCTATTAAAAGTTCTGAAGGGCAGCTTAAAAATAGAGTTGTATGCAACTATAGAGTAGATAAATGAATATATTAATTTAAATAAAGATTAATTACTAGAATTATTTAAATTATTTTTTATAAGTTGTTGACACATTCTTCCTAAAATGCTATTCTAACTATAGAATAGGTGGGTGGAATGAATATGACACAAATTGAGGTGATACTTTTATCACTTTTATATGATAAAGATTATTATGGATACGAATTTGAAACTGTAATAGAACAAAGAAATATGAGAGGGTGGACGGATATTGGATTTTCATCAATCTATAATTCTTTGAATAAACTTGAAAAGAAAGGCTATATTGGTTCCAGATATGAAAAAGAATATGGTTCGCCTAAGAGAAAAGTATATTTCATAAAAGAAGAAACCAAAGTAATTATTAGGAATCAGATTATAAAAATGATAAGCGAATATAAGAATGACCCTAGTGAATTTGATATAGGTTTATTATTTTCTTATTTAGTGACCAAGGAAGAATTTAAAAAAGCTTTAATTAACCATAAAGAAAATTTGAAAGATAGAAAAGAATTCTTAAATAAAAGATATGATCAGCATCCTACGGCAAAGGAGAGGCCACATATAAAAGCATTGTTTGAAAGACCAATAGCATTTATAGATACTGAGATTTCTTGGATTGAAAACTTTATTGATGAAAATTTTTAGGTAAAGCTGATTATAGTGGGGGTGGTTTATGTGGAAAATAAAAAAGTTTTACAAATTGTTTTTTCAAGCGTAATTTCAGATGCTGGGGAAGTAACACGTGCAATAGAAATAGCAGATGGAATTAGACGTTTCTGTCCAGAAGATTATGAAGTAGATATAACTTTTTTATCAACAGGAAGCGTTTTTGAGGATAAAGTAATTTCAAATGGATTTAAGATTTACAAATGTTCACCATCGCTTCCGGGAATGGGATTTCGTGAAGACTTTAAAACTAAAGGTAGTAATATAATAGGAGAAGTAAAGCTTGCAGGTGAATTGTTAAAAGGGGAGATAGATGCTTTTAATGATTTAAAACCAGATGTAGTTATATATGGATTCAATCCTATAGCAGGCCTTGCTAGAAGAATGACTGAAAAGCCAATACCAGGAATTTGTTATATGCCGATACCTATGCAAAAAGACGTATATCTTACTACGTTAATGAAAGATTCTCCAGATAATATTAAACCTCTGACATACCTTCCTTTAAGTTTACGGAAAAACATTATGAAATTAATCCCTACAGTAATAAAGTTGAAAGTACCAGCTTTTGTTCAAACTAATATTATTGAAGCACTTAAGGAATTTCAATGGAATGGAACTCAAGTTAAAACCGTGTTCGATATGCTTGAAGCAGATTTGACAATAATAAATGATCTTGAAGAATTTAATAAGGAACATAAACTCCCTGATAACTTTAAGGTTGTAGGACCATTATATGCATCAGCACCAAGTAATTCAAAAATAGATGAAAATATTTTAAGAATTTTTAATTCAGAAGGTAAAAGACTTAAAGTTTTTTGTACGCTTGGAAGTTCTGGAAAAAAGGAATATTTATTTGAAGCAATAAAAGCTCTCACTCAAGGCATAGGAAAGGAATGGAGTGCTGTGATTTTGGCGCCTAAAGCTGTATGCCCAATTAAGGAAGCAATCGAATGGTCGGGAAATAGCCATAATGTTTATATTACAGATGAATTTGTGCCAGCAACTTTAGTAAATGGACTTGCAGATGTGGTAGTATCTCATGGTGGGCAAGGAACAGTACAAACTGCTATTGCAAGTGGTACTCCTATTGTTGGATTTGCAATGCAGCCAGAACAGCAGATAAATCTTGATAATGTAGTAATGAAAGGTGCCGGAATACGAATACCAATTAGCAGATGGAATGCACAAAACATACAATTGGCTATAAGAAATATAATTAAAGACACTTCCTATAAAGAAAATATAAATACATTAAAAAAATTGTTGGAATCCTCAGATGGTAAGAAAAATTCAGCACTTGCTATATGGGATTATATAATTAATGAGTTAAATTAACAAAAATGATTGGAGGATAAGAGAATGAGTGATATGTCATCAGTTAGTAATGCGTTTAATACTTTTATGAAAGAGGCACCAGAGTATCAGGAGATATGGATGGAGACAGTTCAAAAATTAGATTCAGTAAGTAAACTTGATTCGAAAACAGAGGAACTTGCATATATTGCAGTTTTAGCTTCTTCAAGACTTGAAGGTGGTCTGCCTTTTCATGTTAAACATGCAAAATCTCTTGGAGCAACAAGGGAAGAAATAATAAGTGCTGTTCTAATAGGATTGCCAGCTGTAGGTAATATAGTAATTCAATCATTACCAATAGCAATTAATGCGTATGATGGTGAATAAATAGGGAGAATTTATTCTAGTTTTAAGTATTATTTTTATGAAATAAAATAATATTATATTAAAATAATAATATTTATAAAATATTACAGACAAATAGATAATTTTTTAACGAATATTTTATGTAAATTTAGATTAATAATGATTTTAAACGACATAAAATTACAGATATATTGATGCATTTTGTTATAAAACATCAATATATAGATGAAAATGTAGTACGAAAATACGTGAAATTATGTTGGAATATGGTAGAATATAAGTGGGTATAAAAATAGGGTATAAAAATATAGTTTGTGAGAGATGGTAATCACCAAAAAAGGCTGAGTAGTTAATACTTAAGCCTTTTTTTGATATTGAATTATATGATTATTAAATATTTAACTTACTATATGAATATAGAGTGACTTTGATATGAAAAGTTACAAAATTTGCTATGGGCTTAAAGTGTTAAACAATTTAATTATGGCTATTAGTTTTATATGAATTAAATATATTAATAAATAATAAAAAGGATAACTTGTTTAAGGGAATCAAGTTATCCTGAATACTGATTTGTTGTATATTTATTTAATAGGAGAACAATTAATATAAATTGTTTATAATATTATAGTAAAGGATAATTGTGGCAATATTATGTCAATTAAAAAAAGATTTTTATTAAAATTATTAGAAGATTACGTGTCAGCGTACTATATTCAAATAAAATGAAAATAGTGAATAAATTGCATAATTCAACAAAATATGCTATCATATATCTATGATATGTATAGAGAATAATTACTATGTAGATGAGGAGTGTGGGTATTTTATGAATATAAACAATGAACTTAAGAAAGTTATAAATGATAAATTGAAGAGAAATTCTGAGGTTGAATTTATTGCAGGATTGAAAGATATAACTTTATCTGATATTGATTATATTGAGAAGTTATCTGCAGTTAAAAATTTAAAATCAAAATTAAATTATCAAATTGTGGATAATACATATATAAAAATTGATTGCTCGTTGTAAAAAAATATAGAGTTAAGTATTTTAATTAATTTCATATAAAGAATTATACTTATATAATAAAGGGACTTAAATAATATAAGAGAATGATTTTACCCCTATAGGATAGAAAATTGAATTTTATCCTATAGGGGTATTTAGCGTTAGTAGCTTTATCAGTTTTCTTATTGATTGTATCTATTTTGTTTAGTTAATTGCATAACTAAAAGTTGCGTGTGGAAGAATACATTTATTAGAAGGAAGTCAAGGAGGTGAATTTATGGAAAACCAACATCTAGCAGCAAATGAGACAATGCAAGTTCATGAAATGCTAAACTTCAAAACTATCTGCATGACTACATCAAAGATGATGGAAGGTGTAGTCTTTGATCAAGATCTAAAAGCATTATTAGAAAAGGATGTACAACAATCTATAACAGCAATAAGTAACTTACAAAACTTATTGAAAAAAGCTCCTAAAATAAGATGAGAATTTTATATATAAATTGTTTGTAAAAATGCTAGAAAACAAAGGAGGGAAAATTATGATTAATGATTATTTAGAAATAAGAAATGCAGAGGGTATGCCTAAACTTGTGGATGCAAATATGTCTCTAGGCTTTTTATTAAATGCAAAAAGTGGTGTGAGAAATTGTGCGATTGCATTGACTGAAGCGACAACTCCAGAAGTTAGAACTGTTCTAAAGAATCAGTTAAATGATGCAATTCTTATGCATGAACAAATATCAAATCTTATGGTAGAAAAAGGCTGGTTCCATCCAACAAACCTAGAAAAGCAATTTCAAATGGATATTGAATCATCTACGACAATATCTCAAATTGCTAGTTTAGATTTATTTCCTGGAGATACAAGTAGAAGTGGTATGTTTGCAACACTAGAAAAATAACAAAGGAGGTAATTGTTTAATGAAGGCAGTAACATTTCAAGGAATAAAGAATGTAAAAGTTAAAGAAGTTAAAGATCCTAAAATTCAAAAAGCCGATGATATTATTGTTAAGCTTACAAGTACAGCGATATGCGGTTCTGATTTGCACTTAATTCATGATATGGTTCCAAACTTACCACAAGATTATATCATAGGACATGAACCCATGGGTATTGTTGAAGAGGTAGGACCGGAGGTTACCAAATTGAAAAAAGGTGATAGAGTAATAGTGCCTTTTAACGTAAGTTGTGGAGAGTGTTTTTATTGTAAACATGATTTAACATGTATGTGTGATAATTCAAATCCTAATGGAGAAAATGGGGGATTTTTTGGATATTCAGATACATTTGGAGGATATCCAGGAGGCCAGGCAGAGTATATGAGAGTGCCTTATGCTAATTTTACTCCTTTCAAAATTCCAGAAGATTGTGAAGTAGAGGATGAAAAATTATTATTGATGTCAGATGCAATGGGAACTGCTTATTGGAGTGTAGAAAATGCTGGGGTTAAGAAAGGTAATACTGTTATTGTGCTAGGTTGTGGGCCAGTAGGACTATTAACACAAAAGTTCTGCTGGATGCACGGTGCAGAGAGGGTAATAGCAGTTGACTATATCGATTATAGGTTAGAACATGCAAGGAGACATAATAAAGTTGAAACTGTTAATCTTGAACAACATGAGAATACAGGGGAATATCTAAGAGAAATCACTCATGGCGGAGCAGATGTAGTAATAGACTGTGTTGGAATGGATGGAAAAATGACCCCAATGGAGTTTTTAGGATCGGGTTTAAAACTTCAAAGTGGATCATTAGGTGGATTTGTTATAGCTACTCAGGCAGTGAGAAAAGGTGGAATGATTCAAGTTACTGGAGTTTATGGAGGAAGATATAACGCATTTCCTTTTGGAGATATAATGAATCGTAATATTAATATAAGAACAGGTCAAGCTCCAGTTATTCCATATATGCCAACACTTTATAAGCTACTTGCTGAAGGAAAAGTAGACCCAAGTGATATTATTACTCACAGATTGCCACTTGATCAAGCGCCATATGGATATGAAGTATTTGATACAAAGACTGACGGATGTATTAAAGTTGTTTTAAAACCATAGGAAAAGTTTATTTATTAAGGAGGGTAAAAAATGAATGATCAAAGTATTGCACCAAATGAAACTATGCAGTTGCATGAAATATTAACATTCAAAAATACATGTTTAACTAAAGCTCTTACTATGTCACCATTAGTTTCTGATGAAGAATTGAAATCAATATTGAAACAAGAGGTATCTGTATCAGAAAAACATATTGAAGAGTTGAGAAGTCTTATGGAGAAATCTAATATTGCATCTTCAGAAGAATAAATACTTAATTTCAGAAAGGAGAGGGAATTATGAACGGATTAATAGAAAGTCTTACAGGAATGAGTAAAATGACTGATCAAGTTATAGCTACTGACTTTTTAATTTCGGCCAAGAGCGGAGTACAGAATTATGCTGTAGCGATAACAGAATCAACTTCATTAGAAGTTAGAGCTATATTAAAAAAGCAATTACAAGATGCAATTCAAACTCATGAAAAAATATCAAATTACATGATGGAGAAAGGTTATTACAATGCTTATGATTTAGGCGAGCAGTATAAGGTAGATATGGAAACAACAGATACAACTTTGGGCCTTACAAAGAATTTAAAGTGATTCAGAGAAAATATGTGACTCAATATAATAAAATATAATAAAATATGATAGAAAAAAAGAATGACTTATTTAGGGGAATAAGCCATTCTAAAATACTATTTATAAGTATTTTTAAATTAGGGTTAATAATAATGCTTTAACTACTTTACAAATATTATTATAATAGATTTATGTTACAGAAATGTTACAGAATGATAAATTTATTATAAATAATCAATAAAAAGTTGATTAAAAAATTAAAATTTTAGCAATAAGGGGGAGTACAACTGATGTATTCGCATGAGATTGATTATAAGATAAAAGGTGACGATATACAATATGTAGAAATTGAACTTGATCCCACAGAAACTGTAATAGCAGAGGCTGGAGCAATGATGATGATGGATCCAAACATACAAATGGAAACCATATTTGGAGATGGATCAAAACAAAGCGGCAGCAGTTTTATGAATAAAATTTTTTCGGCGGGAAAAAGAGTGCTAACTGGAGAAAGTTTGTTTATGACCGCATTTACAAATTCGGGAACATTAAAAGAAAAAGTTTATTTTGCGGCACCTTATCCAGGAAAGATAATTCCTATGGACTTAAGTTTATTAGGAGGAAAATTAATATGTCAAAAAGATGCTTTTCTCTGTGCAGCTAAAGGTGTATCTGTAGGAATAGATTTTAGAAAAAAGTTAAGTGTAGGTTTTTTTGGAGGTGAAGGATTTATACTCGAAAAATTAGAAGGGGATGGCTTAGCTTTTATACATGCGTGTGGTGCGATAGTTGAAAGAAACTTATTACCTGGAGAAACATTAAAAATAGATACGGGATGTTTAGTTGCTATGACTAAAGAGGTACATTATGATATACAATTTATAGGTGGAATTAAGAATACACTTTTTGGCGGTGAAGGAGTATTCTTTGCAACTGTAACAGGGCCAGGAAAGATATGGGTTCAAAGCTTACCATTTAGCAGACTTGCGGAACGTGTATTTGCAGCAGCTCCAACTTCTGGCGGAAAAAATAGAGAAGAAGGTAGCGTACTTGGAATGCTTGGAAATATTTTAGATGGTGATAATTAAAAGAAATATGAATTTAAACTGATTTATATATGGTGGGAGTAACATAGGTTATTTATGATTTTATAACTTATGTTATTTTTTTATTAAAAGAATTAGAAGTTTGTCACCGATTAGGGTTAAAAACTATATCTTTATATATTATAATTAAGAAGGGATAAATTGGGTAAGCAATAATAAGTTATATATTAAAGAAAATAAAAGGTGTTTACAGTTGATAATCATTATCATATAATAAGTAGAAGGAAGGAGTGGATCTATATATGAATGAGAAAAATAAAGATTTAACTAAAAATAAATTAATCGGAAAAGATCTATTAAAATATATTGGACCAGGAATTTTAGTTACAGTAGGTTTTATAGATCCAGGAAATTGGGTATCAAACATTGCAGCTGGATCTAATTATGGTTATAAACTACTTTGGATTGTTACTCTATCAACAATAATGCTTATAATATTACAACATAATGCTGCGCATCTTGGAATAGTAACAGGATTATGTATTTCGGAAGCAATTAATAAACATATAAATAAATTTTTAGGACGAGTAATTACAATAACAGCAATGTTAGCAGCAGTGAGTACTGCTATGGCAGAAGTATTAGGAGCAGCGATAGCTTTGGAGATGCTATTTAATATTCCATTAAAATTAGGTGCATTAATTTCTGCGTTAGTAATTATATTTATGCTATTTTCCAATTCATATAAGAAAATAGAAAAAGTAATAATTGGATTTGTATCAATTATAGGAATATCATTTATATTTGAAACTTTCTTAGTGAATATAAATTGGGGAGAAGCAATACGTAGTGCAGTTGTACCTAGCATTCCAGTAAATTCCCTACCAATAATAATGAGTGTATTGGGGGCTGTAGTTATGCCACACAATTTATTCTTACATTCTGAGGTAATCCAGAGTAGAAAGTGGAATTTAAAAGATAAGTCCATATTAGAGAGACAGTTAAAGTATGAATTTATGGATACAATGTTATCAATGATAATTGGATTTATAATAAATAGTGCTATGATTTTAGTAGCAATAACATTTTATAATAATAATGTTCAGGTTACTGAACTTGAACAAGCTCAAACAATGTTAAAACCATTGCTTGGAAATTCAGCTTCGATAATATTTGCTATAGCATTGCTTTTTGCTGGATTAGCATCATCAGTTACAGCTGGTATGGCTGGGGGATCAATATTCGCTGGTTTATTTGGAGAAGAATATGATATAAACAGTAAAAGCAGTAAAATAGGAGTATTAATAACTATATTGGTTGCCTTAGTTATAATATTTTTTGTTAGCAATCCATTTGAGGGATTACTTTATTCCCAAATGCTATTAAGTATACAATTACCAATAACAATTTTTACGCAAATATATTTAACATCATCAAAGAAAGTGATGGGAAAATATAAAAACACTACATTAGAAAAGATTGTTTTATGGAGTATTGCAGGAATAGTTACTATTTTAAATATTATGCTATTGATAAGTTCGTTTTAAAATAATATAGTAATTCATAATTGTAAGAGGAGCAGTTGAGCTCCTTTTTTGGCGTGCTATATTTTTCTTACATGAGTTCAAAAGGTAGATGCGTAAAAAGTCTACATATATGAAAAGAGTGCTAAGCACAACCACAATCGCCTGTAATTTATATTAGGGGTTTACAAGAAATATGAAAATGTTACTATGAAGCAGAATCGGGAATCTGCTTTTATTAGGAAGTTTATATTTAACTTGCTTTATTAGAGAAATGATTGATTAATGAATAATTTGGAAAATAAGTTAAAAAGTATGGTAAAATTAGAATTAAATAAATATTGTAGAAATAATAATTTCTGAAAGGAACTGATATTAAATGAGAATTTTAGCATATAGTCATAGGCGTGATGAAACACAGTATTTCGAAGAATTTAGTAAAAAGTATAATGTTGAAGTTGTTTTATGTAATGAGGAACCAAGTTTAGAAACAGCACCTCTTGCAAAAGGTTTTGATTGTATCAGTATAATTACAACAAATATAAACTCAGAATTAGTTGGAAAATTTCATGAGTTAGGTGTCAAATTTATATCAACAAGGACTATTGGATATGATCATATAGATTTGAAAAAGGCTAAGGAACTTGGAGTTCGTGTAGGGAATGTGACGTATTCACCAAATAGCGTAGCAGATTATACTATAATGTTAATATTAATGGCAGTTAGAAAAGTCAAACTTATAATGGAAAGAAGCAATGTGCAAGACTTTTCTTTAAGGGGTATTCAAGGTAAGGAATTACCTAACTTGACAATAGGGGTTATAGGTACAGGGAAAATAGGGAGGACTGTTATCAGACATTTAAGTGGTTTTGGTTGCAAAATATTAGCACATGATATATATGAAAATGATGAAGTAAAATCAAATGCTAAATATGTAGAGTTGGACAATCTATTTAAATATAGTGATATTATAACATTGCATATGCCGGCTACAGATGATAATTATCATATAATTAATAAGAAAGCCATTAAATTAATGAAAGATGGAGTCTTTATTATTAATACTGCCCGTGGATCATTAATTAATACAAATGATTTAATACATGGAATTGAAAGTAAAAAGATAGGCGGAGCTGCTTTAGATGTTATTGAACAGGAATCTAATATTTATTATAGTGATCTAAAGGGAGAGACTTTAAAAAATAGAAATTTAGCGATTCTAAAGTCTTTTCCTAATGTAATAATAACACCTCATGCAGCTTTTTATACAGATCAAGCGGTAAGTGATATGATTGAAAATTCAATAAAAAGCTGCATATTATTTTCAGAAAATAAAGAAAACCCATGGGAGATAGATATATAATATTATAAATATAAGTTACAATACATAAATCACTCTTTCTTGCTAAAACTATTAATATTTCAAATTAATAAAATACTAAGGAGAGATGAAATATGTTTGATAAAATCCAATTACCATATGCATTTGATGCATTAGAACCATATATAGATGCAGAGACTGTTGAAACACATTATAGTAAGCATCTTCAAAAATACGTAGATAACTTAAATTCGCTTATAAAAGGATATGAGCAGTATACAGAAGGTAAATCTTTAGATCAATTGTTAGCAAATGTGAATGAGTTGCCAGAAGAAATTAGGCAAGGAGTAATAGATCAAGGTGGAGGAGTATCAAATCATAATTTATATTTTGCACTTCTTTCACCAACTCCAAAGAAAGCTCCAGAGGGAAAGTTATTAGAAGAAATATATAATACATTTGGAGATTTAGATACTCTAAAAACTGAAGTAAGTAATGCTGCTATAGGTCAATTTGGATCTGGGTATGGTTTCTTAGTTAAAGATAAAGGTGGAAAGTTATCGGTAAGAAATACACTAAATCAAAATTCACCTGCTATGAATGGATTAGTTCCAATTCTGACTATAGACGTATGGGAACATGCTTATTATCTAAAGTATAAGAATTTAAGGGCAGATTATGTAAAAAACATATGGAATTTAATAGATTGGGAAAAAGTTGAAGGATTATATTTAAATTATACAATTTAAATACTTTTAATGATAAAAAGTAAGACTAGAGAGTTGATGTGTTTCTCTAGCCTTGTTATATTTGTAAGAAGTGGATAAAATTTATTTGTTACCTAATACAATGAATCATTATAAAAATAAGGTTTCCAGTTGTTATAAATCTTTTCATGCCTTATACAATAAGTAATGTCTTCAAGGTTTATAGTGGAGTTTAAAAGGTTAAGCTTACTGCTAAAGGAATCAGAGAAAGCTTTAAAAGCATCAGGAATCGACTTGGCAGATAAATTGAAAGTTTCAAGCGGTTCAAAACTGATTTCACCGTTTCTGTTTAAAGATATAATTTCATAAGCATCATTACTTGCTTCTTCCACTAACTCGTTTATATTTCTTTTTAAGTTTATATCATAATTACTTGGATAAGTTACTTCTAAGTTAATTCTATAACAAATATTTCTGGCTTTTACGCAAGGCATTTCGCTAGTAATTTCGTTATCATCCAAATAACCTACTGTCTTAGTCATAACATCTTCTTTGATATCAGGTATATCTATTGAAGCCAGAGTTTTAGTATAGATATCCTTACTTCCGTTTAATGAATATTCCTTTTGATTATTTAGTAATAATGATTTATCACTTCTGTTTAAATCTATGCAATCATTGCATTTTTCTTCTGATTCAGAATCAGATCTATAGCATATGAAAGAATCTATTCTTCTTAAATCTAATCCGAAATAGACCCAATTTCTACGGAACCATCTAAAACCAGATACTGTACGTCTGTTAACGCTTAATAAGAAAGTCCAATAGTTATTTCCATTCTCTTCCCAGATATATGTGTATTTATAAAGACAAAATCTTATAGAGTTAGAACTAACAGCTTTAGCATTTACACCACCGCTAGCTCCGACTTTTTGAACTCCAGAATCATTTTTTCTTGGCACATAATTAGGTGGTGGAGATTTAGGTGCTCCAGGAGGATTGAATACACCACCGCCAGGGTAATTAAAATTCGGAGAATTATCATAATCAAAATTAGGAGGATTAAAATTAAAGTTAGGAGGATAGTTTCCTGGAGGCGGAAAACCTCCACTATTTGGTGTAAAAGGTGCACGTTTTTTATCAGCAGATTCATCTAAAATTGGTGAAAATTCAAAGCTATTAAAGTCTTCGAAGTTCATAGTATCGTCACTAATGAACTCATTATCAATTAACATTTATATTTTACTCCTCAGAAATTAGTTATAAATAATATATTCATCAGAGTTTCAGATTGTTATAATTTACGTTAATATAATTCTTGAACTTTTATATTCTTACATAAATTGGTTGTATTCTTAAATATACTAAAATCTAATTTCAAAATCAATATAGGACGTATTAGGTAATTCTTCTTCAACAATTTCATATGCTAAGTTTATCCAACTTTCACATGTGTTAAGAATTATCCCATCGCTAGTTACAACATGATCCAATTTATTTAGAATAACATCTACATTTGGAATAAGAATAACTTCTATATCGAAGTTGTATTTATATAGAAGTTCTAATAGTCTTGATTTTAATCTTCCTGTGTTAGAAACTGGAGAGTCAAGATAAAAGATAGCCTTTTGTATCTTCATTCTATCTAATCTTTTACCAATCAAGTCTATTGCTGTATCTGTTTTATCAATTAACTTATATGTTCCTCGAAGTCCAGCCAAATCTCGGAGAGTTCCGTCCATACATTTAATTAGTGTTGAATTAGACAAAGCTACTTCAAGAGTAATAATTATATTAAGACCATCAATATGTAGTGTGCTATTTTCGTATGTATCTAATATTTTACGTTTCTGCCTGCTAATAATATCTTTATAAGAAGATATGCTTCTTTTTAATGCTAATCTTTGCCTAGCAGAAAATAAAAAATGATTTCCTACAAATTCAACACTTTTATCTATACTATACCCTTGATTTATTAAGTAATAGATATCCTTTTGAGCTTTTTTTAATAATGTTAGGTTTTCTTCATTAAATTCAATTTCGTCAGATGGAACAAAGCCTCTTTTAACTATTTGTGTCATATAAATATACCTCCTAAAGTAGCATCTATATCTATATAATTATTAATATCTCCATAAATATACCTTGAATTATAACATACTTATGTAAAAATAATACAAATAAATTATATGCGATATAATGAAATAATTACTTTTATGGAGAGTATAGTAGAGAAGCAATTAAAAAATTATAGGAATTATTATATTAGGTAAAGGCAGGAAATTATAACAATGTAACATTGTATTTATGTGATAGGAATAAAATAAATTCATTGAGAATAAAAAATATAGCTACAGAAATTTTGTTGATAGGAATCACTCCTAGATCAGAAATCTGTAGCTATATTTTCATAGATTTTCGGAAGAAAATATTTATGATTTCGGTAAATTACCACATAAATTTAGTTTTAGATTTGGATATCTATAAGTATATAATTAACAATTAGTTTAATTAAAATTTAGGAATGTCTAAGATAGCACCTCTATTTCCTGACGTAACAAGAGCAGCGTATCTTGCTAGATAACCTGTAGTTATTTTTGGCTTTCTTGGTTTCCAATTTGCTTTTCTTCTTGCTAATTCTTCATCGCTAACTAAGAAGTTGATAGTGTTAGCGTTAATATCAATTTGGATGATATCTCCATCCTCAACTAATGCTATGTTACCACCTACTGCTGCCTCTGGAGAAACGTGCCCGATTGAAGCACCTCTGCTAGCGCCACTAAAACGTCCATCTGTTATAAGAGCAACGGAACTTCCAAGACCTCTTCCTGCAATTGCAGAAGTTGGATTAAGCATTTCTCTCATGCCAGGACCCCCTTTAGGTCCTTCATATCTGATAACAACAACATCTCCAGCAACAATTTTTCCTGTATTTATGGCTTCAAGGGCATCTTCTTCGCAATCAAACACTTTAGCTGGACCTTCATGCTTTAACATTTCTGGTACAACGGCTGAACGCTTAACGACACATGAATCAGGTGCTAGATTTCCTTTAAGAACTGCAATCCCACCAGTTTGACTATATGGATTTTCGACTGGTCTAATAACTTCAGGATTTTTATTTGCACATCCTTCAATGTTTTCACCAACAGTTTTTCCTGTACATGTTATAAGGTTAGTTTTTAATAAACCAAGCTTACTTATTTCATTCATAACAGCGTAAATTCCACCAGCATCATTTAGATCTTCAATATAAGTGTGTCCTGCAGGAGCAAGATGACAAAGATTAGGTGTTTTTGAACTAATTTCATTAGCTATATCAACATTTAAATCAAAGCCAACTTCGTGTGCAATTGCAGGTAAATGCAACATACTATTGGTACTACAGCCAAGAGCCATGTCCATAGTCATAGCATTCATAAATGCATCTTCTGTCATAATATCTCGTGGTCTTATGTTCTTTTCAAGTAATTCCATGATTTTCATGCCAGCATGCTTTGCAAGTTTTATTCTTTCCGAATAAACTGCAGGGATTGTGCCATTCCCTTGAAGGCCCATACCAAGTACTTCAGTTAAACAGTTCATACTATTTGCAGTATACATTCCTGAACAAGAACCACAAGTAGGGCATACGTTGTTTTCATATTCATCTAATTTTTCAGCTGTAATTTTTCCAGCATTGTAAGCGCCAACAGCTTCAAACATACTTGATAAGCTTGTCTTACATCCGTCAACTTTTCCAGCAAGCATTGGTCCGCCACTTACAAAAATTGTAGGAATATTAACTCTTGCTGCAGCCATTAGAAGGCCAGGAACATTTTTATCACAATTAGGAACCATTACTAATGCATCAAAGGCATGAGCCATTGCCATAGCTTCAGTAGAATCTGCAATTAAATCTCTTGTAACTAATGAATATTTCATTCCTTCATGTCCCATAGCAATACCGTCACAAACAGCAATTGCAGGAAAGACAATTGGAGTACCTCCAGCCATTGAAACTCCCATTTTTACAGCTTCAACTATTTTGTCTAAATTCATATGACCAGGAACGATATCATTTTGTGAGCTCACGATACCTACAAGAGGCCTTTCCATTTCTTCTTTTGTTAAACCTAAGGCACTAAGCAATGAACGTTGAGGTGCACTTTTAGATCCTTTTGTTATTACATCACTTCTCATAGTATATTCTCCTTACATATATTTATAATTATCGCGTTGTATGTTTTAATTATAAGTTGTATGATGTCTGGTGTCAATTGTAACATAAGATTAAAATAAAAAAGTGCTATTTCTATAAATATAAAGAATTAGCACTTTATCTTATTCATTTGGTATACCTAAATCTTTCATTGCTCTAATAATATGAATTTTCATGGCAGTTTTTGCACCTTCAGCATCTCTAGCTTCCAGAAACTCCATTATCATGCGATGATCATTTAAAGTATTTTGAAGAATTGATTTATTTTCATCGGATAAAATAACACCATTATCAATTGCTTTGTATAATATAGGCATCAGCTTGTTCATAAATTCATTATGAGTAGCTTTTGCGATAGATTTATGGAAGGATCTCTCTACCTCGGTTCGATCTTCATTATTTAGGATCATTTCTTCTTCAAGTCTTCCGTAGTACAATATTCTTTCTAATTCCTTATCAGTGGCGCGTTTAGCAGCATAGTAAGCCGTTTCAGGTTCGAAAATTAATCTCATTTCATATAAATCTTTAACATCTAATTTTTGAGTAGAAAGATTCTCTAACCCCATGCTTTCATTAATGTTTTTTAGTTCTGATACAAATGTGCCTTTGCCTCGCCTAATTTCTAAAATATTGTGAGCAACTAAAATACGAATGGCTTCTCTTAGAGTAGTTCTGCTTACTTTTAATTCAGTAGAAAGCTCATTTTCATTTGGTAGTTTATCACCAATATTAAATTTTTTATCTATAGTAATCATCGCTAGTATATCATCAGCAACACTTTCCGATAAGCTTTTTCCTTTTCGTGGCATAAACAAACCTCCTTTTAGGTTATGTTTATATAATATAATAAAAGAGTCTAGCTTTCAATAGTGATGTCTGATGTCTTATGATTAAAGATTCCTATAAATACAAAATAAAGCTCGTTGGAGTGAATCCAACGAGCACATATATAAAATTAGATTTGGTTTTCAGGGATAAATGTAGCACAGTCTGTTTCTTGAGTATCGCTAGCATTTTTAGGTTGTACTTCTATTTGTTGTGCACAACAGTGATCACCTGACATATAATATTGACATGTATTAACAACGCATTTGATTCCTTGGTTTGGTGAACTCATTTTTTCTGGTTTCATAGTTGTTACCTCCTAATAATATTATTTTAATTAACAATAATATTATTAGTTAATGGAACTTTTTTATACGAAAAAATGTAAGTTATATTTTTCAAAAAATGACTAAAGATATTTTGTTTATTACTTTAAAAATGTATTTTTTATCTTTTCGTGCCACTAATTGTTCATTGATACGATTACATGATTATAGTAATATATAATTAACAAATAGATTAGGGGGGGTACAAATGACATTTGTAATAATAACAGTATTTGTAATTTATTCGATGGTGCGTAAACCAAGTACCGCATCCAATAAAGAGAAATAGATTTTTATACAATCAAAATTGTAAAGTTTAATAAAAAATAAATATATAATTTATATTAGAAAGAGTAGCTTAAACGCTGCTCTTTTTTTAGTGTTAAGGAATAAAGTTTAGCATTAGCAATTTTTGAAATGCAGAAGTTATATATTAAACTCATATAATGGCTTAACAGATGCTTATGAGTTCAAGCTAGTAATAACATATAAATTGGAATGACAATTAAGCTAAAAATAGTTGTTATGATTGTATTTATCGTAGCATATTCGTAATCTGCATTATAACGTTTAGATACTATTGCTGTATTAGTCATGACTGGCATTGCTGCTTGAATAACAAATACTTCTTTCATAAGTAAAGGGGTATTTGCAAAATTACACAATAACAAAATTAATATAGGAGAAATGACAAACCTTCCTAAAAGTATTGCTAGCATGTCCCAGCTAAATCTAAATTCTTTGAAATTAACAGAGTGAATTGTTATCCCTATAAACAACATAGCTAATGGTGTTGTTAAATTACCGAAATATTTGCAAGTGTCTAGGACAAACTTTGGAAGATGGATATCAAGTAATATAAGCAAAACGGCAAACGTAAAGCTTAGAAGTGGGGGGGACATGATACGTTTTATTGTATCAAAAGAAAGGATATTGGCATTGTTAGAATCTCCATCTCTACTAATTTCATATACACCGAGGGTCCAAAAAAATGTAGTATTTGCTATGTAGTATAATAACACATTTGGGATGCTTTTTTCACCAAATAAAGCCATATTCACTGGAAGACCGATAAATATAGAATTAGATACAAAAAACATTGATCTAAAGGTACCAATTCGTTTCTTTTCCACTTTAATAGCTTTAGAAATAATTACGGCAATTATATAACCAATAGCCATGGAGGTAAATGGGGCGAATAATCCACCACCAAGACTCAATAGTTTCTCTTTATCAAAGCTTTCTGTAAATTGTGAAATCATGAGGCAGGGGATAGCAAGATTGCACACTAATCTTGAAAAAAGCTTTGAAGTTTTTTCATCAAACCAGCCTTTATGAGATAAAAGGAATCCAGTAGAAATCATGAGAACGATACTGAATACACTTCCTAATGCATTAAAAATAACCATTATAAACTCTCCTTTAATATATTTTTTAATTAATTGAATTAAAGAATAAAGGATTACACTTTGACTTATATAATGAAATCCTTTGACAAAATGTTTTTCAAATGTTTTAAATCATTGTCTATATGGTTGTACATAGCTTTATACGCTTTTTCTTCATCTCTCTGTTTAATATAATTAAATATTTCAAGATGATGATTGAAAATATCAATATTACGCTCAGGTTCATAAACATCGATAGATCTATAAAAATAAGTAAGCGAACTCAAATCTTTACTCAATTTTTTAAGATGATTATTTTGGCTGAAATCTAAAATTAAATCATGAAATTTAGTATTGAGTTCAATAATATTTTTAGTAAGTGTATCGTCAAAGTTATCTATATTTTTTTTGATTTCTAATAATATTTTTTCAATTTTATCTAATTCTTTGTTAGATGCTTTAAGAGTAGTTAACTTTGCAGCTTGAGATTCTAAAGCTTGGCGACATTCATAAATATTTTCGATGTCTTCTTTGGTTGGTTTATAAATTGTAATTTTTGATTTATCTCCAATAACAAGTAGTCCATCTTTTTCTAAAGAACGTATGGCTTCTCTTACTGGACTTCTGCTTATTTGAAATTCGCTGGCAAGCTTGGATTCATAAATCCTATCTCCGGGTTTTAAAATACCGTTAAATATCATAGCTTTTATAGAATTGTAAGCTTGATCATAGTAAGAAGGCGCTTTTTCAATTTTATATTTTTCCATTACTTTATCCTCCTATAGATTGTGTTAAAACGATTAATTAATTTCAATATTTATACAATGTATACTGTCGACAAATTAATTTTAGTATAATCTACAAATACCAAATAATCAATATAATTGAAATCAAATTGTACAAATAAATAAAAAAACCTGGTGAATTAAATTTATAATCTACCAGGCCAGATAATTATATTAGTCTATTTTATTTATCTTCTTCTATGATGTTTCTTATGTTCAACTAGGTCGATAGCGCCAAGGACCATGTGAGCTGCACCGAACCCAACAACTCCAGCAGCGATAACTGGTGCTACTTCTACTGCTACCATAGCTGCACCTACACCTGTTACAACTGTACCTAATGCAGTTGGTATTGCTCCTTCTCGAATTCTCATATTTATTCCTCCTTTAAACTAATAGAGTTTAATAATAATATTTTTTTATCTAAGATTTATTATTTACATTAGTAACTTTCCACTTAAAATGATTTTTATGCTAAGTAATAATTTATAAAAAATATTAAATTATCTGCTTTATAAATTTTATTTATCTTCGGTTTGCTTATCATATGCTATAAGGCATATTGGAGGATTGTGGTGTTCATTTATTCTGTTTTCCATTTGTCTTATGAAATATATATCTTCTGTAGATAAATCACTGAATTCATTATCAAATTTACTGCTATCATTACTCATGCTATCACTCCTTTCATAAGTATAGTATGGATAGGTAGAAAGATTTTAATCTGAAAATAATAAAGTAATAAGCTTTTTATTGCATGTATTATATAAGTGTATATATTTTTTCAGCGTGGCAAAGATAATTTTAATAAAGTATAAAAGGAGTGTTGTTTATATGTTATCTACAATAAAGGCCAACAATTTAATAAATGAAAAATCTCCTTATTTATTGCAACATGCTAATAATCCAATAAATTGGTATTCGTGGAGTGATGAAGCATTTGCAAAAGCTAAAGAGGAAGATAAGCCTATTTTTTTATCGATTGGGTATTCAACTTGTCACTGGTGTCATGTAATGGCCCATGAATCATTTGAAGATGAGGAAATTGCAGAAATTATGAATGATAGTTTTATTGCGATTAAAGTGGACAGAGAGGAAAGACCAGATATTGATAGTGTATATATGACAGTTTGCCAAGCCTTAACCGGCCATGGAGGCTGGCCGCTTACAGTGATAATGACTCCAGATCAAAAACCATTTTTTGCAGGTACTTATTTCCCTAAAAAGGCTAAATATAATATGCCAGGACTTATGGATATTTTAAATTCAATAAATAAGCAATGGAAGGATAATAAGGATAGGCTTATATCATCTGGTAATAGTATTTTATCAGAACTTGGTGGCTATTTTGATGGTGAAACAAGCAAATTGAAGTTGACATCTAAGACATTAAAAAATGGGTATAATCAAATTTTACACGCTTTTGAGGAAAAATATGGAGGCTTTGGTGATGCACCTAAATTTCCGACGCCTCATATAACAATGTTTTTGCTTAGATATTATAAATCTCATAAAGAAATTAAGGCTTTAGAAATGGCTGAAAAAACCTTGATTTCTATGTATAGAGGTGGAATATTTGATCATATAGGTTTTGGTTTTTCAAGATATTCTACGGATAGTAAGTGGCTGGTACCACATTTTGAAAAGATGCTTTATGATAATGCTTTGCTTGTCATTGCATATTTAGAGGGATATGAGGTCACAAAAAATGAGATTTACAAAGAGGTTGCAACAAAAGTGCTAGAATATGTATTTAGAGAGCTTACTAGTAAAGATGGTGGATTTTACTGTGCTGAAGATGCAGATAGCGAAGGTGAAGAGGGAAAATATTATGTTTTTGAACCTTTAGAAATTTTAAGTGTTTTAGGAGAAGAAGATGGTACGTATTTTAATGATTATTTTGATATAACTTCTGATGGGAACTTTGAGGGCAAGAGCATTCCAAATTTAATAAAAAATAAAAACTTTCATAAGTCAGATGATAGGATAAAGTTACTTAGTGAACAAATACTTCAATATAGAAGTGAAAGAATGGAATTACATAAAGATGATAAAATCCTAACTTCATGGAATGGACTTATGATAGCTGCACTTGGAAAAGCCTATAAAGTTATTGAGGATGAAAGATACTTTGAATATGCTAAGAAAGCAGTAGAATTTATTTTCAATAACTTGATGGATGAAAATAAAAGGCTTCTTGCAAGGTATAGAGATAAGGATTCGCGTCATAAAGCTTATTTAGATGACTATGCTTTTCTTTGTTTTGGACTTATAGAGCTTTATGAAAGTAGCTATGATATTGAGTTTTTAAATAAGGCGATTGAAATAAATAAGGATATGATTAACTTATTTTGGGATAATGAAAAAGATGGATTCTTCCTTTATGGTGAGGATAGTGAAAAATTAATTGCTAGACCTAAGGAACTTTTTGATGGTGCTATGCCTTCAGGAAATTCTGTTGCAGCTTACAATTTAATAAAGCTTGCAAGACTTACTGGAGATTTAACTCTTGAAGAAATGGCAGAGAAACAATTTAATTTTATTTGTGGCTCAGTATTTAATGAAGAGATAAATCATTCATTCTTTTTAATGGCTGCATCATTTGCTTTAAATGAATCAGAAGAATTAGTATGCGTTACTAATGATAAAGGTGAAGAAGAAAAAATCAAAGATTTATTAAGTGAAAGGTCTATTTTTAATTTAACAACAATAATTAAGAATGATGAAAATAGAAATAAAATAGAAGATTTAGCACCATTTCTTAAGGAATATGATCTTATAAATGAAAAATCTACATATTATTTATGTAAAGGAAAATCATGTATGGCTCCAGTAAATGATATTGGTGAATTAAGAAAAATATTATCTAAATTGTAAGGTAGCGTAGTATTCAGTAAACATTAAAAAGAGGTTTTTTATAGGATTAAATTTATTTAAATGCATTTTTTAAGGATGTATATAATAATTTTAGAAGTTATATACTCCTTATTAAATTCTCAATAATGGCTTTATTAATTTTAGGATTATGTATGCATATTAAAAGGAGATGAATAATTAATCTAAAATTAAGATTTATTTAAGTTGTTATAAGACCGAGTTTTAGTATAATAATTCCAAGGAGAGGATAAATTTATGATAAATATAAGCAATATAACAAAAAGTTATAATGGAAATTATAATGCGGTAAGCAATTTAAATTTGGAAATCAGGGATGGAGAAATATATGGATTATTAGGGCCTAATGGGGCTGGAAAAACAACAACTATTAAAATGATAACTGGAATAATATCGCCTACATCGGGAAAAATTGAAATTAACGGAATTGATATTAGTAAAGAGCCAGTTAGAGCAAAAGAGCAATTTGGTTATGTTCCAGATAGCCCGGATATGTTTTTAAGATTAAGTGGAATGGAATATTTAAATTTCATGGCTGATGTTTATGGGGTTTCAAAGGAAGAAAGATTATCAAGGATAAGAGAAATATCAAAAAGGTTTGAAATGGAGTTGGCATTAGGAGATAAGATACATTCATATTCTCATGGTATGAGACAAAAGGTGGTTCTTATGGGAGTTTTGATTCATAAGCCAAAAGTTTGGATTTTAGATGAACCAATGACAGGTTTAGATCCAAAATCAGCATTTACATTAAAAGAAATGATGAGAGAACATGCCGATGAAGGAAATACCGTGATTTTTTCTACACATGTGTTGGAAGTTGCAGAGAAAGTCTGTGATAAAGTCGCGATTATTAATAAAGGGCAATTAATATTTAATGGAACACTAAGCAATATGAGAAAAGAGTTTAAAGAGAATGAATCCTTAGAAGAGATGTTTTTGGAGATGATTCAAGATGAATAGGCTTAAGATAATAACAAAATATTTTATAAGAAATGCATTTGAGGAAATGTTTGCTAGTAGTAAGAAAATGAAACCTGTATTCGCAGTGATGCTAATGATATTTATTGTAGTAATGTTATCTATGCCTTTTACTGTAATAATAAGTGAAGGCTACGGACCACTTCATGCTATGAAACAGGAAGGAATGTTATTATCAATAATATTGTCAATTGGGGAGAGTGTTTCTTTCATCTTTGGAATGTATACAATAATAAATATCTTATACTTTTCAAATGATATTGAAGTTATATTACCACTTCCTTTTAAAAGCAGTGAAATAGTATTTGGAAAGTTTATGGCAGTGTTAATTAATATGTATGTGTATACATCAATGTTAATTTTGCCACTTATAGTCTATGGATTTGTGTCAAAGGCAAGCTTCTTGTATTATTTATATGGAATTATAGTGTTATTAATAACTCCTATTATACCGATGGTATTGGCATCGTTAATATGCATGATTCTTATGAGGTTCACTAGCTTATCTAAGCATAAAGATGCATTTAGAGTATTTACAGGGTGTGCATCACTAATATTGATAGTAGGATTCAATTTTTTTACATCAAGTTCTGGAAGAAGTACAAATTCACAGCAAATGATTCAAAGATTTTCAGATGGAAATAACAGCGCGATGAGTACACTAAATGATATTTTCATAACAAGTAGATTTTCTTCAAATGGGCTATTATATAATAATGACATTAGAGGCTTGCTTAATATACTTATGTCTTTATGCCTAAGTTTAATTATTTTCATAATATATTATTATATAGGAGGAAAGTTATATTTAAAGGGAGTAATAGGTATTTCTGAAACTTATAGCAAGAGGGAAAATATTTTAGAAAACGGTAAGGCAGATAAAATAATAAAAGAAAATTCAAAGTTAAAAGCATTAATTATAAAAGATATTAAAATCTTATTCAGAACTCCTCAATTCTTTATTAATTGCATAGCGATGATGTTTTACATGCCGGCAGTAATGGGAGTTGCATTTTTTTCTGGTGGTAAACTATCAGAGTATAGGTATTTATTAAATAGTAGTCCCAAATGGAATGCGATTACCATAGCAATTGCATTTGTAGGTGGAACGGTATGCATAATGTCAGGTGGAGCAGGTGCAAGTGCACTTTCAAGAGAGGGGAAAGATTTTATTGTATCGAAGTATATTCCTGTGGAATATAAAACTCAGCTATACTCTAAGATTCTTTCATCATTATTTATAAATGGATTTGGGATGGTTATAGTTGTCTTAGGACTCTTATTAGTAAACGTAAGTCCTATCATAATATTGCTCGGAACAATATCTTCATTTGGATCAATACTTATGGTAACTTTATTGGGATTATATATAGATTTTAAATCACCAAAATTGGAATGGGAAAATGAAAAAGCTATGTTTAAAAATAATTATATACCTCTATTAATTATGCTTATTATATTTATATTAGGAGCTGGTTTAGTAGTAGTTGCCATAATCTTGAGGAATTATGTAATTATATTTGGAATTTGCATTATTACTTCACTTGTTGGAAGTAGTCTTTTATATAAAGGTTTATTAAAGAATGCTTATAAAATATATAATGAAAAATAGTCAGAATAAGACAAAAATGCATTACAAAAATTTGTTTTTTGATTTTGTAATGCATTTTTTATTAAAGCAAATTGGTAATAAGGAAATAAAATGACTGTATGAGAGACAAATTATAATAAAACAGCGGATGTTATAAATGGTGATATTAAACAATGACAACCACTTATAACGGAATTTCGAATTAAAGTTAATTTGACACTAACTTAGTGTAATGATATAATTATTTACAGAGTGTGAAGGTCACACGAAGGGGTACACCACCTTGGGTGTATTTTTTCGTGTGGCCTTTTTTAGTTATATTAAATATTTAAGAGGTGATTAAATGGTAAAAGTGAATGGAAAAGAGGTAGATAATGCAACTGGATTATCGTTAGAGGACTTTCTTATCAGTGAAGGATATTTAATAGATAAGATTGTAGTTGAGCTAAATGGTGAAATAATGCCAAAACCCCAATATAAGCAGACAAATATTAAAGATGGTGATTCTTTAGAAGTAATTAGCTTTGTTGGAGGCGGCTGATGCATTAATAAATTCAGAAATATCACTAATGTATATTATCAACAATAAAAATAATAATTTTACTGCAAGATCTAGATTAGAAAAGGACAAGCTTTTAAATTAAGTTATTTATTTAATAATTTGGTTATACATATTAATTTATTTTAATAATCGAATTTTATATACTGCTAGTTCTTGCTGAAAAATGCTAAAGGAGAGTATTGGAATGAAAAAAGATGTATTAACACTTGGAGGACATGAATTCTCATCAAGATTCATACTAGGGTCTGGAAAATATAATTTGAATTTAATTAAGGCTGCAGTTGAGAATGCAGGCGCACAGATGATTACTTTGGCATTAAGACGCGCTAATACAAGCGGAGGTGAAAATATTTTGGATTTTATTCCAGAAGGTGTTACATTGCTTCCAAATACATCTGGGGCAAGAAATGCGGAAGAAGCAGTTAGGATTGCAAGACTTGCAAGAGCAATGAATTGTGGTGATTTTGTAAAAGTTGAAATAATTCATGACTCAAAATATTTGCTTCCAGATAATTATGAGACTATTAAAGCAACTGAGATTCTTGCTAAAGAAGGTTTTATAGTAATGCCATATATGCATGCAGATTTAAATGTGGCTCGTGATTTAGTTAATGCTGGAGCGGCGTGTATTATGCCTCTTGCATCACCGATTGGATCTAATAAAGGTTTAGCCACAAAAGAATTTATAAAAATATTAGTAGATGAAATAGATCTTCCAATTATTGTGGATGCAGGGATTGGAAGGCCATCTCAAGCTTGTGAAGCTATGGAAATGGGAGTAGCAGCAGTTATGGCTAATACTGCAATTGCGACAGCTGGTGATATTCCAGCTATGGCAGGAGCATTTAAACAAGCAATTGAGGCAGGACGTGCAGCATATCTTTCAGGACTAGGTAGAGTTCTAGATAAAGGTGCTTCTGCGTCATCACCATTAACTGGGTTTTTAGAAGATTAGGAGGCAGACTATGAGCGAAGAACGTATAAATCACATGGAATATATGGCTGGGATGGAAGTATTAGAATCAGATGTAATGGATAAAGTAATTAATCACATGGAAGCTTATGATTATAATAAGTATACAGAAACAGATGTTAGAGTAGCTTTGTATAATGATTATCGTACCATAGAAGATTTTGCAGCATTATTATCACCAGCAGCTATGCCGTTTTTAGAGGAGATGGCTCAATTAGCTAAAGAGGAAACAAGAAAGCATTTTGGTAACTCAGTTTACATGTTCACACCACTATATCTAGCAAATTATTGTGAGAACTATTGTATTTATTGTGGATTTAACTGTCATAATAAAATACGCAGAGCGAAGTTAAATTTCGATGAAATAGAGAAAGAAATGCAGGCAATAGCTAAAACAGGTTTGGAGGAAGTGCTTCTGCTTACTGGTGAAAGCAGAAAAATGTCAGATGTAAAATATATTGGAGAAGCTTGTAAGATAGCACGCAAATATTTTAAGATGGTAGGATTAGAAGTATATCCTATGAATTCTGATGAATATGAATATCTTCAAGAATGCGGTGCAGATTTTGTAACTGTATTCCAGGAAACTTATAATTCAGATAAATATGAAACACTTCATCTTGAAGGGCATAAGCGCATATTTCCATATAGACTTAATGCGCAAGAAAGAGCTCTAAAAGGTGGGATGCGTGGTGTTGGATTTGCAGCATTACTTGGTCTAGATGACTTTAGAAAAGATGCTTTTGCGACAGGGGTACATGCATACCTTCTTCAAAGAAAGTATCCGCATGCAGAGATAGCATTTTCATGTCCAAGGTTAAGACCAATTATTAATAATGATAAAATTAATCCAAAGGATGTGCATGAGAAACAACTCTTGCAAGTCATTACAGCGTACCGTCTTTTTATGCCTTTTGCTAATATTACGATTTCTACAAGAGAATGCGAAAGATTTCGTAATAATGTAATTGGCTTAGCAGCTACTAAGATTTCAGCAGGTGTAAGTACAGGAATAGGAAGCCATGCGGAAGATGCAGAAGACAGGGGAGATAATCAATTTGAAATTGCAGATAACAGATCAGTAGATGAAGTGTATGAAGTAATTAAGTCTAAAGGCTTACAGCCTGTAATGAATGATTATGTATATTTATAAGATGTTTATATCTTTAAACATAGGTAAAGATAGATAAGTTGTAATCTAGATATATCTTAATACTGAAATAATTTAGTAGGAATCTCTAATTGATTCCTACTTTTTTTAGATAAATTATTATACTAATTATAGTTTGACTTATATATAAGAATTATAAAATAAATATTATTTATTTTTCGCTTGAAGACCCAATATAATTACTTCAAGATATCCTGCAAAACGCGAAACAAAATCAGGTGGAGCTTCTAGTAGTGAAACAGTTTGAAATTCTTGACGTTGGTTTTTAGAGGATACTGCTGGAGAATATAAACTAGCGGCATAATAAATCTGATATTCATTAAAAAGTTTAAGCTCATCGTCTGTCAGGTTAGGAATAAATTTTTTAGTAATCAAATTTAATTTACCAAAGCTATTAGCAAGATCTTGCTTCAATATCTCCAGTGATTTTGTTGTCACATTACTTCTTAATACTGAAACTAAAATTGAGAACAGCTTTAAAAAACGCTGATTTTCATACATTTGTTCTGACCACAACAGACAAAATGTTTTAAGTTCTAATTGATCATAATCTCTAAGTTTATCATATGTCTTTTTTACCCATTTTTCTAAATCTGAACTTAATATCCATAGGAAGATCTCTTCCTTAGTGGAAACGTATTTATATAAATTTGCTCTTGAAAAATTTAACTCATTAGCAATTGAAGCAAGTGTGATTTTTTCTAAGGGCTCTCTTTCATATAGCTTTAATGTAGCCTCTATGATTTGTTCACGCCTAATGCTTTTTTGTTCTTCGTTTCGAGCGCGTTGAAATTCCATTTCTTTACCTCCTCACTAATTGACAATTACATCATAGCAAATGAATCATAAACTTACAAGTTACTAAATGTTACTCAAAATTCATTGACAAGTTACGCGGTGTAACTTATACTTAAATAAGTTTCATAGTGTAACTTATATTTTGGAAATCGCAGATATGATAAAAAGTTATAAATTAATGAGAAGAGACGTATAAGGAAGCTTAAGTAACTTAGAAGCAGGAGCATGTAAATGTTTTAGCTTATTTAATGCCTAGTAATATGTTAAATAATGGGGTGAATAAAGAATGAAGGATAATAGTAATGAGCAGGCAAATCCATGGTTAGCAATGATAGTTATCATAGTTGGTACATTTATGTCAGTACTAAGCAGTAGTATAATTAATGTTGCATTAACTAAAATGATGTCTGTATTTGGAGTAGGATTGGATGATGTGAAGTGGGTAATGACAGCTTATACATTAGCACTTGGAGCAATTATTCCTTTAACAGGATATCTTCAAGATATTTTTGGTGCTAAAAAAGTATATATAGTTGCATTGGCAATTTTTACAATAGGGTCCGCGCTATGCGGATTTGCATGGAGCAATTCTAGTATGATAGCATTTCGTGTATTTCAAGCTATTGGAGGAGGGATGATGCAGCCTGTTGGCATGAGTATAATATATTCTGTATTTCCAAGAAAAAAGATAGGACTTGCACTTGGGGTTTATGGAATAGCAGCCATGGCAGCACCTGCTATAGGACCAACTCTTGGTGGATTGATTATAGAAAAAATGGATTGGAGACTGATTTTTACAGTAAATATCCCAATAGGAATAATAGGAGTAGTGTTGGGGATGATTATTTTAAAAGGCCAACCTATGAAACCATTTAAGGCATTTGATATAGTAGGATTTTTATCATCTACAGTAGGTTTAGTAAGTTTGTTATATGTACTTGGAAAGGGATCCTCAATTGATTGGGGCGATATGATAAATCCAATATTAATTGCGTTGGGGAGTTTAAGTCTTATATTATTTGTGGTTAACGAACTTACACATCCAGACCCACTATTAGATCTGAGAGTTCTCAAACTATTTGATTTTAGTATGAGCTTAGTTATAATAACTGTGTTAACTATAGGATTAATGGGAGGGTCATATGTATTGCCTTTATTTCTGCAGAATGTAAGGGGATATACTGCGATGCAGGCGGGACTTATCATGTTTCCATCAGCACTAGTTATGGGGGCTTTGATGCCATTAAGCGGAACGCTTTATGATAAATTCGGAGCTAAACCTGTAGTTATACCAGGTCTTATTATATTAGCACTAGCTACATTTAAGTTGTCAACAGCTATAAGCATGAATTCTAGCAAGGAATCAATAATATTTATTAACTGTATAAGATCTATTGGATTAGGAATAGCTATGATGCCTATTAGCACTGCTGGTATGAATGTAGTAAAAGGCGAAATGATTCCAAGAGCATCAGCATTGAATAGCACTATAAGACAGGTGGCAAGTTCTCTTGCTGTAACCATAATGACAGTAATAATACAATCGAAAACAAGTTATAATTATTCAAAACTTGCAGAGCAAATAAATATCTACAATAAAACAGCAGTAGGAACTATAAATTCACTAACAAAATCATATATGTATGAAGGTTTTTCACAAGAAACTTCTAAAGTTATGGCACTATCTCAATTGGCAAAAATTATTCAAGGACAAGCATCTGTAGATGCTATGGCATATTCTATTTCTGTAACTGGAGCTATAGCTGTTATTGCTATATTTTTAACATTATTTATGAGAACTAGAAGATGATATAAAAAATTAAACTATAATAGAGGAATGTGTTATTTAATAATATATAAATTAAAAAGATATTAATATAAAATTTTACTAATGAATTTGATAGACAAATAAGAAAATACTTATAAAATAAATTGATTAAAGGGGATAGAATAATGAAAGTAAAGGATTTTATGATTACTGATGTAATTTCCGTAAGTAAAGAAAATACTATTAAAGATGTCATGAGGGTATTAGTCACCAATAAAATAGGCGGAGTACCAATAGTAGATAACAAGGGAATACTTTCGGGTATTGTAAGTGATGGTGATATAATAAGAAGCATAAATCCTAAAGAAGGAAAAATGTATGATTTAATTTCATATGTATTTTATCTTAAAAAGGAAGAATTAGAAGAAGAAATTGGAATTATAAAGGATACTAATATCATGACTATTGCAAAATGTAAAGATATTTTCTGTGTTTTTCCAGAAGATACTATGGAAAAGGTTTTGTCTATTTTCTCAAAACATAACTTTAAAAAGATACCGGTTATAGATAAAGAAAGAAGAGTAGTAGGAGTTATTAGTAGAGGCGATGTAATTAGATATATACAGAAAAAGATTATAGATAAGTTGTAGGTAATAGTAAAAACTTATCTATAATAATTATATTAAAAGTAGAAATAAAGATAACAATTAATCTAGGACAATAGAATATAAAAATAAAAGTGAGTGTTAATTTAGAAAATAATTTCTAGATAAACACTCACTTTTTTGTTATGGAATTAAGCAGCTTTCTTTATGGATTTTATATATTCTTTGCCCTTTATAGAATTATACTTTCCTTCCCATTTTGATACAACAACAACTGCTAGAGAATTACCTAATACATTCACAACAGTTCTAGCCATATCAAGTATACGATCTATTCCGGCTATAAAAGCTAGGCCTTCGGCTGGAATTCCAACAGAACCAAGAGTGGCTAGTAAAACTACAAAAGATACTCCTGGCACGCCTGCTATACCTTTTGAAGTAAGCATCAATACAAGCATTAAATTAATTTGAGCTGGTATTGATAAATTAATACCATATAATTGTGCAATAAATATTGCGGCAATAGCTTGGTAAAGAGTAGAACCATCTAGATTAAAAGAATAACCTGTTGGTACTACAAAAGTTGCAATAGCTTTAGGACATCCGAATTTCTCCATTTTCTCCATGATTTTAGGTAAAACTGTTTCTGAGCTTGCTGTGCTATAAGCAAGTATAAGTTCGTCTTTTAAAATTCTTATGATTGAAAAGATACTTGTCCTAACTAATTTTGCAATTAGTCCAAATATTAGTAGTATAAATAAAATCATTGAACCATAAGTTGTAACTATTAGTTTTCCAAGTGGAATTAAAGATGAAAGTCCAAACTTAGAAACTGTCACACCAATTAAAGCGAATACTCCAAAAGGAGCTGTCTTCATTATTTGATTTGTTACCCAAAACATTGCATCAGCCGTTCCTTGGGCAAACTGTATAACAGGTTTCCCTTTTTCACCAATTGCAGCAACACCTAGACCGAACATAACAGAAAAGAAAATGACTGAAAGCATATCTCCCCTTGTAAGTGAATCAAAAATATTAGTAGGTACAATATTTATAAATGTATCTGCAAAGCTATGATGTGCTACATTTTCTGCAGTGCTTACATAAGCATCAATGCTAGATTTAGCAAGCTCTTGCATATTTATTCCTGTACCTGGATGAAACACATTAGCTATTAAAAGTCCTAATACAATAGCAATAGTTGTTACTACTTCAAAATAAAGAAGAGTTTTTCCTCCAAGTCTTCCAACCTGCTTAATATCTCCCGCTCCAGCAATACCAACTATAAGTGATGAAAAGACGATTGGAACTACAATCATTTTTATTAGACGAATAAAAATATCTCCAATAGGCTTTAAATATGCCTCAACAGCTGGATTTCCATAAAAAAATCCACCTACTATAATTCCAAGTATAAGTCCTACAAGAATTTGTAATGCTAGACCAAATTTAATTTTCTTCATAGTAAAGTCTCCTTCCTTAGTTTAAAATTTGAATAAAAATAATATTAAATATGACATTATTATCATTTCGGGTTGCAAATTATTAGGATTACTTAGCAACATTTTGAATTATAACATAAAAAATGAATTTTGTCTCTAGAAAAAATTCATTTTTAAAAATAAAGAATATATTCTTTTCTTGTTGTTCAATTAATTGAAAATATTTCTAATTGTTAATTATATTTTTAATAAATTTACTATGGTGTATTTACGAGAAGTTAGATTTTAACACTAAGAGAAAAGCGCCAAGATAAAGGGCTTAGGATAGAAAACTGAACATATTAATTAATATAATAAATATATATTTAGAGAATTAGATATTGATTTTCAAAAGAGTTAGCAAATTAAAATATGAAAATAAATATAGGCAATAATGCAAACCAGATAATATGAAATGTGTTTATTAAACCATAGAATATGATACTTACATTAATAAAGTAATTACAGTACTTTAGTTGTTTATCAGTTGCATCTTTCATTCTAAAATATATGAATACAAAAAGAACTGCAGGAGCTAATATTTTTAATAAAAAACTTACAGGTGGACTTTTTACTACTTCTAACATGAAAATATTTGCTTCTACGTAAAAACCAGTATTTAAGAGTAAAATAGTAAATATTATGTCTGTAACATTCAGGATATATAGAGCTAAAAATTTTATTTTTATATTTTTAAGAGAATAGTTTTTTATAAAAGTAATCATTAAAACACCTCCATTTAGTGATTATTACCACAATGAAGATATTGTATAAGCTTTATTAATTATAGGTAGATATATATTTTTTATTAGAACGTATATTTTGAACTACATTATTATAGATATGTCCTTATTTTCTAAGTAGTTTTTATGTTGTTATATTTTTATAGATAGGATTTAAAATATCAAAGAAATTAAAAAAGCTGTGGATAAGCATAGAAGTAAAGTTTGAATTAAGAAAATTTTAAGGAAAGAGCATGGTATAATTGCAGGCAAAGAAAAAATAATATAATAAAGAGAGGAGTTCAAGTAAATGGACATATACACAATAGGACATTCTAACTATTCTATAGAGAAATTAATAGATATGCTAAAGACTTATAATATTGATACTGTTGTAGATATAAGAGGAACTCCGTATTCGAAATATAATGTTCAATATAATAAGGAAACAATAGCTGAAACTTTAAAAAAAGAAGGATTTATATACATATATATGGCTAAAGAACTTGCGGCTCAAAGGCAAGATAAAAACTCTTATAATAAGGAAGGATATTCTGATTTTGAAAAGGTAATTATGGAAGAAGATTTTTTAAGAGGAATTGAGAGGCTAAAAACAGGATGTCAGAAAGGTTATAATATTGCACTTCTTGGAGCTATGCAGGATCCTATAAGGTGTCATAGGAGTATATTAGTTGGAAGATCATTAAGGGAGAATGGATTTAATGTTAAGCATATTTTGGATGACTATACTTTGGCATCTCAAGAGAAAATAGAAGAGAAACTTTTAAGTAAATACTTTAGTAATAGGAATCAGATTACTATAGACAGCTTGCTTGGTAACGAAATTAGCGAGGTTGAAATGATTAAGGAAGGTTATCGACTGGCAAATAAAGAAATTGGATATAGAGTGCAGCATTTAGAATAATAGAAATCAAAATTAATATATAAGACATATATTAATATGTATTACTAAATTAGGATTTTAATTATGAAAAAAATTTTATCTAAAGTATTAAGAGGTATTGGGATTAAAAAAAATGGCATTAGAGCAGATATGTCGAGTGACCGTATTAGCTATGCAGATTATGTAAATTCTAAGAATTATTCTAGTGAAACCAACTACTTGATTTGGGTAGATACTGGAAGCTTTAAAGTGAATATTTTTAAAGGAAGCACAAATAAGTGGAACCTAATTAATAGTTATTTGTGCACCTTGGGAAAAGCCTCAACGCCAACACCTAAAGGAACTTATAAGGTTGGAATAAAGGGACTCTATTTTGGCGTAAATAAAGGATACAAGTGTTGGTATTATACACAGTTTAAAGGTAATTATTTATTTCATTCAATAATTTATAATTTGGATGGATCGGTTAGAGATGGAAGGTTAGGTATGAAGCTATCAGATGGGTGTATAAGGTTAGCCAAAGAAAATGCTAAATGGATTTATGACAATATACCTAAGGGGACTAAAGTAGTTATAAATTAACCCATATTTATATATTTGGATAGATAAATAAAGGTTAAGAGAATAATTATATAAAATTGCACTTGTAATTAAATATAAAAGAAAACATATTCACATTAAATCTAGTATATGGATTTTATTATAAAAATTACAATTATTCAGAAAATTCAAAAAACTATTGCAATTAATGATGAAATGAGATATAATTAAATCAAGATAAAGGCTTAATTTATCTTAGTGTACTGACACTTCAATCCGGCAGAAGAGTATATCTCAAGAGATATACAGTTGGTGACGGGCAACGAAAAAATCCCGGAAGCAATGTACGACAGACGGTCGTACCCAGTTGGCGGACAACGTTAAAATCAGTAACTAAGAAAGAGCAAGTGAAGTTAGTAAGATTCACTTGCTCTTTGTCTTTTATAAAGATAATAATTGACTATTATAATTAAAGTGTTTAACATAAATATCCATCTAAATTTTATATTAGATTTAGGTGGAATTTTTATTGTAAAATAATTTTAAGAAAACAGTGATTTTCTTGCAAAGGCGGGGATTAAAATATATACTAGTTTGAGATATAAAATATATTTTATTTTTATCTAAATGTATTGATTGGAGTAATAATTTAATGAAGAAATTTAAAAAGATTTATATAGAGATAACAAATGTGTGTAATTTAAGTTGCGATTTTTGCCCTAAAACAAATAGGGAACTTAAGTTTATGGATAAGAAAAGTTTTCAACATATCGTAAATAGCGTGAAATCACATACTGATTATGTATATTTCCATCTAATGGGAGAACCATTTTTAAATGAAAATATAAAGAGTTTTTTGGATATAAGCAATGAAAATTCATTAAAGGTTAATATAACTACTAATGGAACTTTAATAAGTGAAGTTAAGGATGTGTTACTTAGTTCAAATGCTTTGAGGCAAGTTAATATTTCGCTTCATAGCTTTGAAGCGAATGAGGGACATGTTGAGTTTAGTAAATATATAGATAATATAATTGAATTTGTTAAAGAAGCTAGTGAAAAAACTAATATAATAACTTCTTTAAGGTTGTGGAATTTAGATACAAAGTATACTGCTAGTAATAGCATGAATATTGATATTTTTGAATTTCTTGAACAAAGTTTCGAAATAAAATCCAGTTTGAGAGAAAGTTTAAAGGAAAAAAATAGTTTTAAACTAAAAAATAATGTATATCTTAGTATGGGAGAGAAATTTAAGTGGCCATCATTGCAAGTTGAGGAGTTAGGAGAAAGAGTCTTCTGCTATGGGCTTAGAGATCAAGTGGGAATATTGGTAGATGGAACAGTAGTGCCTTGTTGTTTAGATAGTGATGGTAGCATAGCACTTGGTAATATCTTTGACAATACATTAGAAGAAATTCTAAGTTCAAAAAGAGCTATAGACATATATAATGGTTTTTCTGGAAGAAAGGCAGTAGAAGAATTATGCAAAAAATGTGGTTTTATAAATAGAGTAAGATAGTGGGGGCGTTGTTAAAATGGAAACAGCAATTAAGTCAGTGGGTATTTTTTTATTGATATATTTTTCGTATTACTATGTATTGAGATTCATACAATCGGTTTTTCAAGGAGCACTGAGTAGTATAAATGCAGGAATGGCTAAATTTATATATGCTTTAAGTACACCGGCTCATGAACTTGCACATTTATTAGTTGCAATTTTATGTCTTGCTAAAATAGAACAAGTACAACTTTTGCCAAAAGGAAACAGACCAGGATTTATAAGATCAAGGGTTGGAAGCAGTATGCCATTTTTAATTAGTATTAAGGAATTTCTTATAGCTATAGCACCTGTTATAATAAATATACCATTATTCATATTTATAGAGAGTAAATTTGTATTAAAAGATAAAGTTGCTGATATATCTAGAATACTAGATCCGAGAATAATAGTGAGTAAAGAAGGTATAATAACTATAGTTTTATTTCTAGTACTAATAAGTGGAATAGCACCAAGTCATGAAGATTTTAAAGGAATGATAAAAGGACTTATAATTCTTAGTGCAGTTGTATTCGGATTGTCATTTTTAACTTCAATGTTTTTAGATATGAAGTGGATGAACGCAAAGCCAATAATAGCAGTACTATTATATTATATTGAATTAATAATATTCGTGTTGATAATAAATGCTATTATGCATTATAGGAATTGTTTCAAAATAACATGGATTATATTAATAAGTGCCATAAAACATGCTTTTAGAAAAAGTTAATGGGAAATCGATCTTAAATGGTAAATACTTTATGGAGATACTTAATTTATACATTCAAAGAATATTCTTGTATAAATATAGAAATAATGGCTATACTCCTTGATAAGGAGTGATTATTATGGTAAATAAAAAGAAATTATTCATAGGTATGACATTAGCATTAGCACTTATATTTTCTATAACATATTATTTTTCAGAAAAGTATATAAGTAACAAAAATGCTAAAAATAATCCTGTATCATCAAGTGAAATAAATAATAAATTAAATGATAATATAAGAATTTATTTATATGCAGGTGAAAAGAAAGAAAAAGAATTAACATTGTCAGAGTTAAAGAAAGAATTAAATATAGATAAGAACTTAACAGAAACGGAATTATCAAAGGCATTAAAAGATAAGGGATATGTTTTAGAAGTAGAATCTAATGGAGAAATGACCTATAAAAGAGATGCTTCTAAAGCTGTAAAACCTAATAAATATTATATCGGAGAAAAAGATGGCTTTTTAGCTATATATAAAACTGATGATAATGGAACTTTATCAATTGAAAATAGCGAAGATGTGTATACTAATAGTAAAAAAGTAGATAACTTAAGTGAGATAGATAAAGACAAAATTAAGAATTTTGAACTTGAATATAATTCAAAAGATGATGCGGAAGAAAGCTTATCAGAATTTTTATCATAGTGGAAATTCTGATAGGTAAATTTTAATTAATAAAAGGCATGTTGGTAATTTTAATACTACATGCCTTTTATTAATTAAAAAATACATTGTTGAAAGATTTGGCTGAAAATGATAAAGTATAAGTTAGGTTTTAATAATGTAGAAATTAGTTTTTTAGCTAAATTTTAAATATAGTTATAGATATAGAAAAGTTGGTGTGAAATAGATGTACGAATATATAAAAGGTAAATATATTGGGATAAATAAAGATTATGTAATAGTAGAGAATAGCGGTATAGGCTACAAGATATTTACATCAGGTGCTACAATGTCCTCTATGCCAAAGAATGGAGAGGAGATTATGCTTTACCTTGAGCAAATAGTAAGGGAAGATTTTATTGGATTATATGGGTTTGATTCAAAGGAAGAGCTAGAGATGTTTAAGCTTCTTTTAACAGTAAGTGGAGTTGGACCAAAAGCAGCATTATCTTTATTATCTATAAGCAGAGTTAATAATTTAAAATACGCAATAATGATTGGCGATGAGAAACACATCTGTAGAGGTGTGGGAATAGGCAAAAAAACAGCAGCTAGAATTATTTTAGAGATCAAAGATAAACTAAAGCCAGATGAATTACTGGATAGCAGTATGGAAATTGATACAAAGGATAATGAGAATGTTATGGCATTATCAGAAGCTTTAAGCGCGTTAATTGCGCTAGGGTATAGCGAGAAGGAAGCAGAATCAGTACTTAAAAAGATAGATAAGAATGATAGTGTAGAAAATATCATTAAAAATGCATTAAAGGCGTTGATGGGATAAAGCTTCTAAGACATAAGTAGCAAAAAATTATACATATATGACTCATAAGAAAAGGGGGAGGTTTTTTGGAAAGAATAGTTAATCCATCTGAGATGCAAGAAGATTTTAATTCTGAACTTAGTTTAAGACCTCAAAAAATAAATGAATATATAGGACAAGACAAAGTAAAAGAGCGATTAGATATATTTATTAAAGCTGCAAGAAATAGAAAAGAAGCATTAGATCATACACTTTTATATGGACCACCTGGACTTGGAAAAACTACTTTAGCTAATATTATAGCAAAAGAAATGGGTGGGGATTTAAAAATCACTTCTGGACCAGCAATAGAAAGAGCAGGAGATTTAGCAGCGATACTAACAACATTAAAAGATTATGATGTTTTATTTATAGATGAAATACATAGGCTAAATAGAAATGTTGAGGAAATATTATATCCTGCTATGGAGGATTATGCTCTAGATATAGTTATAGGAAAAGGTGCTACAGCAAAATCTATAAGAATTGATCTTCCTAAATTTACACTAATTGGAGCAACAACAAGGATTGGAATGCTTACATCTCCACTTAGAGATAGATTTGGTGTGCTTTGTGCCATGGAATATTATACAGATGAAGAACTTAAGGAGATAGTAAGTAGAAGCGCTTTGGTTTTTGGATGTAAAATTACTGAAGAAGGCGCTTTGGAAATTGCTAAGAGATCAAGAGGAACACCTAGAATTGCCAATAGGCTATTAAAAAGAGTCAGGGATTATTCAGAAGTAAAATCTAATAAGCTAGTATCATTGAAAGAGGCTAGAGAGGCTTTAGAATTATTGGAAGTTGATAATCAGGGATTTGATAAAGTTGATAATAAAATACTTGAAGCTATTATTGATAATTTTAACGGGGGACCTGTTGGAATTGAAACACTTTCTTATTTTATAGGTGAGGAATTGGGAACTATAGAAGACGTATATGAACCATACTTGCTTCAAAAAGGCTTTATAATAAGAACACCAAGAGGAAGAATAGCAAGTGATAAGGCATATGAACATCTTGGAAGAGTAAACAATTCAAAAAGCAAAAGTAATAATGGGAAAGTACAAGGTAGCTTTTTTGATAAATAGATAAGTAGGGATTTATTAGTAAGCGCTTTAAAATTGAGTTTTGAACAACTGATATAGTTTTCGAAAGTTTAACTTCCTTAGAAGTGTCAATAATAAGAATAAGCTATTAGTTAGGAGAAGATAAATAAATGAACGTAAAAGATTTTGATTTTTACTTACCAGAAGAGTTGATAGCTCAACATCCGTTAGAACAAAGAGATTCATCAAGACTTATGGTTTTAGATAAGAAAACTGGTGAGATTAAGCATAAGAAATTTCATGATATTATAGAATACTTAAATGAAGGAGATACTTTAGTATTAAACAATACAAGAGTAATGCCAGCAAGATTAATTGGAGAAAAGGAAGGTACTGGCGGAAAAATTGAGTTCCTTTTACTTAAAAGAATTGAAAAGGATAGATGGGAGTGCCTAGCAAAGCCTGGTAAATCCGCAAAGGTTGGTAGAAAATTTACATTTGGAGAAGGTAAGTTAAAAGCTGAAGTTGTTGAAGTAAAGGAAAACGGAAATAGAATAGTTGAATTTTTCTATGATGGAATATTCGAGGAAGTTCTAGATTCGCTTGGGGAGATGCCTTTGCCACCATATATTCATGAGAGATTAGAAGATAGGGAAAGGTATCAAACAGTGTATTCTAAAGAAAATGGTTCTGCTGCAGCACCTACTGCGGGATTACATTTTACAAAAGAGTTATTGCAAGAAATAAAGAATAAAGGAATTAACATAGTATATCTAACATTACATGTTGGACTTGGAACTTTTAGACCTGTAAAAGTCGAATCTCTAGAGGAGCATGAAATGCATTCAGAGCTTTATATGCTTTCAAAAGAAAGTGCAGATATAATAAACGAAACTAAAAAAAGAGGAAATGCGGTTATATCTGTTGGAACAACTTCAACAAGGACATTAGAAACTATTGGTGATGAAAATGGATTTGTTAAGGAACAAAGTGGATGGACTAATATATTTATTTATCCTGGATATAAATTTAAAGTAGTGGATAAGTTAATTACAAACTTCCATTTACCAGAATCTACATTGATAATGCTTGTTTCAACTTTAGCAGGAAGAGAAAATGTTATGAATGCATATGAAGAAGCAGTAAATGAAAAATATAGATTTTTCTCATTTGGAGATGCTATGTTTATTAAATAAAAGTTTTGATTACATTGATGAGGTGACATAGTCAAGTGTTTCAATATAAAATGGGATGAATTAGAAAATAGATATTGATTTTATAATTCAGCTAACAACTAAATGGAAGTTAGTTTCTTTAAAGAATCTCAGAGTTGCTCAGTAAACAAAGGTAGCTGAGTTTCGTAAAAATATAATTAAGAGGTGAACGCTTGTGAGTAAAAGGTATACTTTATTAAAAAAGGATGGAAAAGCAAGGAGAGGGCAGTTTGAAACTCCTCATGGAACTATACAAACTCCAGTATTCATGAATGTTGGAACATTAGCAGCTATAAAAGGTGCAGTTTCTAGCATGGATTTAAAGGAGATAGGATGCCAGGTTGAACTTTCTAATACATATCATCTTCACTTAAGACCAAGTGATAAAGTGGTTAAAAAACTTGGAGGATTACATAAGTTTATGAATTGGGATAGACCAATTCTCACAGATTCAGGTGGATTTCAAGTATTTTCGTTAGCTAAGATGAGAAAAATAAAAGAAGAAGGCGTGTATTTTAATTCACATATAGATGGAAAGAAAATATTTATGGGACCAGAAGAATCAATGCAAATTCAAAGTAATTTGGCATCTACAATAGCAATGGCTTTTGATGAATGTATTGAAAATCCAGCGCCTAGAGAATACGTAGAAAGATCAGTGGAAAGAACTACAAGATGGCTTGAAAGATGTAAGAATGAAATGGATAGGTTAAATTCTATGCCAGATACAATAAATAAGGAACAAATGCTATTTGGAATAAATCAGGGTGGAGTTTATGAAGATATAAGGATAAAGCACGCTAAAGAAATAACTAAAATGGATCTAGATGGATATGCCATAGGTGGGCTTGCTGTTGGAGAAACTCATGAAGAAATGTATAGAGTGATAGATGCAGTTGTACCACATTTGCCAGAAGATAAACCTATATATTTAATGGGAGTAGGTACACCTAGCAATATATTGGAAGCGGTCGACAGAGGCGTGGATTTCTTTGATTGTGTACTTCCAGCCAGAAATGGGAGACACGGAAATGTATTTTGTAGTGAAGGCAAGCTTAATCTTATGAATGCAAAATATGAACTTGATGATAGATCTATTGATGATGGTTGCGAATGTCCAACATGCAAGAATTATACAAGAGCATATATAAGACATTTATTTAAAGCAAAGGAAATGCTTGCAATGAGATTATGTGTTTTACATAATTTGTATTTTTATAATAAGTTAATGAAAGATATAAGAGACGCAATTGAAGGTGGTTATTTTAAGCAATTTAAGGAAGAAAAATTATCACAATGGGAAGGAAGATAATTGAAAATAATTATTTATGAATTTGGTGGGATATAGATCTTTACACAATTTCTAAATGAACATGAGTAACAAATGTAGGTTTATATTGACATTAAAGTAAATAAAATGTAAACTACATATCATGAATAGAAAAAAATAATAAACACATTGGAGGAAAAGTATGGATAATATGTTAGCGTTACTTACGAGCGTAGTACCTTATTTACTTGTATTTGTGATATTTTTTTTCCTTCTTATATTACCTGAGAAGAAGAGAAAAAAGAAATATCAAGGTATGATTGATGAATTAAAAGTAAATGATGAAATTGTGACAAGAGGTGGAATCATAGGTAAGATTACACATATAGATGAAAAATCAGTTACAATTGAAAGTGGTCCTGCAAAAACTAGAATTAAATTAGAGAAGAGCGGAATATCTCATAAAATAAAGATGGATTAATCATAATGCCCTTTAATATTTCATAAAATGAAGTGTTGGGGGGTGTTTTTGATGGAAAATAGTAAATATTTTAGATCAGTAGTAAAAGGTACTATTGGAACTTTGATTCTAAGCTTCATAGGAGTTACAATTCTATCTTTATTGATGACTAAACTAGTATTTAGTAAAGGTATTTTTAACATGATATATGTAATAATATCTTTATGCAGTTTAAGTTTAGGAGCAATGATAGGAGCAAAGAAAAATGAATCAAAGGGATGGCTTGTAGGCTTTGGAGTAGCACTATCATATTATTTAGTATTGTTTATACTATCTAGTAGTTTTAATGGAGAATTAGCATTTAAGCTTTTTGATTTCATTAAATTGATTATAGCACTGGTTGTAGGTACTCTTGCTGGGATGCTAGGGATAAATTTATAAGATACTTCAGTTTTTAATGACTAACTTTACAAAGATTAAAAGAAGTTATACATATGTGAAATCATTTTTATTTAAATGAAGGTTAAACAGTATTTTAATGTTATATTATACATTAATAAAAAACTTTATTAAGAAATTATAGTGTGCTATAATGAACAATGTGCAACATAAGAATGTAATAATATTTAAAATTAAGAAGTAATAAGTTCTTTAAAATTCAGCTTAAAGACTTTAATTTCTTAATTTTAAATATTAAAGTATTTTACATAATAAAGGAAACTGTTAATGAAATTGTAATCCAAAATTTTCAGTAAGGAATATATAGTAAATACTAACCTAATGAAAGACATAATATGCAGAGGGGGATTAAGATGAAAAGAAAAAGCAAAAGTTCAGCATTGTTGATATTAATTATTGCTGTAATTGGACTGTTAGCTTTTGCAGGATTTAAAGGATTTGTTCTAGGAGGATGGGAATTTAAATCATTTGATAAAGTAATAACTAGAGGACTAGATTTACAAGGCGGAGTTTCTGTTCTTATGGAAATTCAAAAAGATGATGTAACTGCAGAAGAATTACAAAGTGCTAAGGAACATTTATCTTTAAGAGTAAATAAACTTGGTGTTGCAGAAACAATTGTAGCAACAGAAGGTCCAAAGAGAATAAGAGTAGATGTACCGGGATTAACTAATTCTAAGGAAATAGTAGATAGTTTGGTTAAGTCTGGTAATTTGAGTTTTAAAGGGCCAGATGGAACTGAAATTTTAACAGGTTCAGATGTAAAAAAAGCAACTGCACAAATGAATCAACAAAATGGTGGATATGAAGTTGGTTTAGAATTAAATGATGAAGGTGCACAAAAGTTTGCAGATGCAACAGGAAAATATATTGGGCAAAATATTTCAATCTACCTTGATGACGAAGAAATATCAACTGCGCGAGTAAATTCGCAAATTTCAGGTGGAAAAGCAAGTATTGAAACACATGATACATTAGAAAAGAATAAAGAATTAGCTGGAATGATTAATGCAGGTGCACTTCCACTTCCAGTTAAAGAAGTTTCAGTTAGTAATGTTGGAGCGGAACTAGGAGCTACAGCATTTCCAAACTCTGTTAAGGCGGGAATTATAGGAGTTGGATTAGTATTTTTATTCATGCTATTCCATTATAGAATTCAAGGATTAATGGCTAATATTGCTTTAACTTTGTATATAACACTTACACTTTTTGCTTTTATAGAAGTAGGTGTTACATTGACTCTTCCAGGTATAGCAGCATTCTTGCTTACTATTGGTGTGGCTGTTGATGCTAATATACTAACGTTTGAAAGAACTAAAGAGGAGTTAAAGAAAGGGTATACTGTTAAGGCGGCAGTGAAAAAAGGATCAGAGCATGCATTATCTTCAATAGTAGATTCTAACATGACAACTTTACTTGCATCACTAATTCTATATTTTATAGGATCTGGAGCAGTAAAAGGTTTTGCAATTACACTTATGATAGGTATAGTTATAAGTTTATTTACAGGTTTGGTAGTAACAAAAGTACTTGTTAATTTAGCTGTTGAAAGTGGAATTATAAATAAACCATCACACTTTGGTGTTACTTTGAAAAAGGGGGATGAAAAACATGCTTAAAATAATGGAAAAGACAAAATTATGGTTTTCAATATCCCTAATCATTATTGTAATCGGAATGGGATTCTTATGTGTTAGAGGACTAAACTTTGGTATAGATTTTAAAGGTGGTTCTGAAATAGTACTTCAACTAGACGAAAGTATAAATAAAGATGATGTTGACACAATCATTCGAAGTTATGCACCAGATGCTTCGACGAATACAATTAATAATAATCAATATGAAATAAAATCAGCAGATCTGGATAGTGATAAGTTAGGATTAATTGTATCTGATTTAGAATCTAAATATAAACTGGATGATAAAGTGCTAGTTTCACAAAATGAAATAGGATCATCAGTAGGTAGAGAGTTGACTCAAAATTCTATATATGCATTACTTGCGGCTTTTGCAGTAATGTTAGTGTATATAGCTATTAGATTTGAATTCAAATTTGGAGTAGCGGCTATAGCGGCCACAATTCATGATATATTAGTAACTATTTCTGTTTACTCAATATTTTATATTCCAGTAAATACACCTTTTATAGCAGCGATACTGACTATAGTTGGGTATTCTATGTGTGATACGATAGTTATTTTTGATAGAATTAGAGAAAACACAAAGATAATGAGAAGAGCGAAATCAGTTGAAGTGGCAGATGTAAGTTTGACTGAAACTATAGCAAGATCACTATATACTTCTTCAGCAACAGTAGTTACTATAATAGCAATGAATTTTTTAGTGCCATCTGTTCAAGCATTTACGATTCCTTTAATTGTAGGTATCATAAGTGGAGCGTATTCATCAATATGTATAGCATCACCAATTTGGGTATACTTAAAAGATAGAGTTAGAAGCCAAAAGAAAAAATTACAAAAAGCTTAATTACTGGAAATGAAGAAACCTCCAGCACAATGGGGGTTTTTTCATTTGTTAACAAAATAATTGTAAAATTTATTATAATCATTTATAATAAAGGTGTTTTCTAATTTTATGGAGGAATAAACCATGCGTAAATTCTGGGAAAGTATATATTGTCCAAATTATATTAGTGGATATAACCCATTTATACTTAAGGGTATGAACAAAGCAATAGAGAGATTAGCTTTGGCGGTAAATAATAGACAAAAAATAGTTGTTTATGGTACATATAATGTCGATGGGATTTGTGCAGTTTCATCGTTAATTCTTGTTTTAAGATATTTAAATGCTGATGTAGAATATTTAATATATGATAGGCAAGAAGCTGATGCTAGAATAAATTCGGTAGATATAAAAAATAACGTAGATTTTTTAGGTGCTGAACTATTAATAACTTTAGGTGTTGGATTAAAATCTAAAGAAGAAGTTGAGCTATGCAAAAAACTAGGTATTGATTTAATTATTCTTGAAAATGAAGAAAGTGATCTTGTTAATGACTATATTTACATAAATCCTAACCAAAAGGGGTGCCAATACAGATATAAGAACTTATCGACAAGTGGACTTACTTTTAAACTTATGCAAGCTATTGCTATATACTACAATATGAAAAGTATAAATAAATATTTAGATTTAATACTTATAGGTATTCAGTGGGCAAAGGTACCATCAAAAGGAGAAAATGGAGTACTGATTAAAGAAGGAAATAAGTTCTTGATGAATACTAATAATAATGGATTGAGATCAATAATAGAATTTAACAGTTTGGAAGAGTTTAACAATGACGGTATAAATAATATAATTGAATTCATAATTCCGCCTATAGGTGCGGTAGGTGTTATGGATAATGCTAGAATTGTCTTAGAGCTCTTAACTACAAATGATAAAGATAGAGCTGATCAAATTGTTAAATATTTATATAGACTTAAAACAAATAATTCCATAAGGTATATGGAAAGTTAATGAAATATTAAAGCAATATTTATTAATTATTAGTTGTTTAATATTAAATCATAAATGATATGTTAAATTAAATTCTATGGAGGAGTTAAAATGGATTTACAAGAAAAAATAAGGGTAATCGAAAATTTTCCTAAAGAAGGAATTAGTTTTAAGGACATAACAACATTAATTGCTGATGGAGAAGCGTTAAGGGAAACTATTAATAGAATAGTTAAACATCTAGAGGATAAAAAAATTGATTTAATTGTTGGGCCTGAAGCAAGAGGATTTATTTTTGGAGTTCCTGTGGCATATGCTTTAGGAGTAGGATTTATTCCAGTAAGAAAGCCAGGAAAATTACCAGGAGAAACTATATCAGTTAATTATGGATTGGAATATGGAGAAGATCAGCTTCAACTTCATAAAGATGCAATCAAACCAGGTCAAAGAGTTGCTGTTGTAGATGACTTATTAGCAACAGGGGGAACTGTGGAAGGTGTTGCTAAATTAATAGAACAAGCAGGTGGAATAGTTGCTTCACTTGATTTTGTAATAGAACTAACAGAATTAAAAGGAAAAGATAAATTAGAAGGATATGATGTACTATCATTAGTTAAATATGACATCTAAGTTGTGGTTTTAGATATTTTAAGAGTTGTTTCTGGGCATTATAATTGGTAAGGATTCCATTTCTTTTAAATGTATTGTTGAAAATAATTCTAAAATAATATATAATTATTAAAAAGTTAGGCTGGTTATTAAACCAGCCTTTGAATTTAGGTATATTCAAAAAAGCGGAGCGGAATTCAGGATACTTTATTAATTTGATTGTATTTTATGCTGATAAATTGACTAACGCTAAGAATCAGTATTTACTAAATTATCTGCCTAAAAATTATACTGTAATTTCTAATCTGTTGTTTTGTTTTAGATACTTACTTCAAATGAATTAATATAGAAGGAGCGTAATCCTTATGATTGATAAATTACTGGAAAAGATTGATAAGAATTGTAATAATGTTGATGTTGAAATGGTAAAAAAAGCATATGATTTTGCTGAAAAAGCTCATAAGGACCAAAAAAGGGAATCGGGTGAACCGTATATTATTCATCCGATAGCAGTAGCTGAAATTCTAGCTGAGTTAGGTATGGATACTAATACTATTGTAGCTGGATTATTGCATGATGTAATTGAAGACACGGAGTTTTCTTATGATGAAACAGTCAGCCTCTTTAATGCAGAAATCGCTAATCTTGTAGAAGGTGTTACGAAGCTTACTAAGCTTGGAGAAATGGAATATAAAACTAAAGAAGAGCAACAAGCTGATAATGTGAGAAAAATGTTGCTTGCTATGGCAAAGGATATAAGAGTAATAATTATTAAATTGGCAGATAGATTACATAATATGAGAACTCTCAAATTTATGCCAGCAAAAAAGCAAAAAAACAAAGCAAAAGAGACATTGGATATTTACGCGCCTTTAGCGCATAGGCTGGGTATGTCTAAAATTAAATGGGAATTAGAGGATTTATGTTTTAGATATTTACATGAAAAAGAATATTATGAATTAGTAGATAGTATTGCCGAAAAGAGAGTAGAAAGAGAAACTTACATAAACGATATAGTAAATGATTTAAAACAAAAGCTTGGAAATTCTGGAATTGAATCGGATATTGATGGAAGACCAAAGCATTTTTATAGTATCTACAAAAAGATGGTTAGTAAGAATAAAAGCATAGAGCAAATTTTTGATTTAACGGCTATTAGAGTTTTGGTGCATTCTGTTAAGGATTGTTATGGTGTCCTTGGAATAGTACACACTATCTATAGGCCAATTCCAGGAAGGTTTAAAGATTATATAGCAATGCCTAAACCAAACATGTATCAATCATTACATACCACTGTAATTGGACCACAAGGCAAAACTTTTGAAATTCAAATTAGAACTTTTGAAATGCATAAAACAGCAGAATATGGAATTGCAGCTCACTGGAAGTATAAAGAGGGAGATAGCGCCAAAGGAGAGCAAGATAAGCAAAAAGATTTTGAAAAGAAGCTAGTATGGCTTAGAGATATGTTGGAATGGCAGAAAGAAACATCAGATGCTGAAGAGTTTATTGAAGGTTTTAAGATAGATCTGTTTTCAGATGAAGTATTTGTATTCACTCCAAAAGGTGTTGTAATAAATTTATGTAGTAATGCTACGCCTATAGATTTTGCATATAGAATACATACTGATGTAGGAAATAAGTGCGTAGGTGCTAAGGTTAATGGTAAGATAGTTCCTTTAGATTATACTCTCAAGACAGGAGAAATTGTAGAGATTTTAACTTCGCCTAATGCTAAGGGACCTAATATGGATTGGTTAAACATTGCAAAAAGTAATCAATCTAAGAGCAAAATAAAGCTTTGGTTTAAAAAGGCTAAAAGAGAAGAAAATATGCTAAAGGGCAAGGAACTTCTTGAAAAGGAATTAAAGAAACAGTGTGTTAACTATGCTGACGTTGCTAAAGGGGATTTTTATGAAAAATTAGTGAAAAGATATAATATTCATTCTATGGATGATTTATATGCTTTAATTGGTATAGGAGGATTCTCTGTATCTACTCTTATTGCAAGATTGAAGGAAGACAATGGGATAGGTGTAGATAAGGTAAACAAGGAAAAAGAAAATAAGGAAATTTTAAATAAGAATATAGAGGAACAAATTGCAAAAACAGCAAGAAAACCAGAACCTAATGGATATGGAATAACAGTAAAAGGTGAAAGTAATCTTATGGTCAGGTTTGCTAAGTGTTGTAGTCCAGTTCCTGGAGATGAAATTTTAGGATATATAACTAAAGGTAGAGGAGTATCAGTTCATAGGAGTGATTGCAGTAATTTGCAAAACCTTATAGATACAGATAAAGATAGAGTAGTAGAAGTTAATTGGGGATCAGCACAAGGTACATCTTATTTTGCAGAAATTCAAGTTGTAGCTGATGATAGAGATGGATTGCTAGCAGATATAATGAGTGTTATAACAGAGCTTAAACTACAGTTAAGTGCTGTAAATGCGAATTTAGCAAAGCAAGGATCGGCACTAATTAATGTAAAAATAAAAATTACATCTGTCGATAGTCTGAAGGATTTAATGAAGCGACTTAAAAGATTAAAAGGTGTGACAGATGTATATAGAGTAAATAGTTAGAATCTTATATATATCAGAAAGGTGAGATAACATGAGAGCAGTTGTACAAAGAGTGAGCTCATCTAGCGTTTGTGTTGATGGAGATATAATTGGTGAAATAGGTGTAGGTTTTAATGTATTAATAGGAATATCTAAGGATGATACTTTTGAAGACCTAAAATATATAAAAGATAAGATTATCAATTTGAGAGTGTTTCATGATGAAAATGATAAAATGAATTTGTCACTATTGGATATTAAAGGTGAAATACTTGTGATATCTCAGTTTACATTGTATGGTGATTGTAGAAAAGGAAGAAGGCCCAATTTTATGGAAGCACAAGGTGGAGAAGAGGCTAAAAAGCTGTATGAAGAATTCTTAGATCTTCTTAAGATATCAAACTTAAAAGTTGAATGTGGAGAATTTGGAGCAGACATGAAGGTTAAAATTAATAATGATGGGCCTGTTACCATATTATTAGATAGTAAGAGAAATTTTTAGGAGGAATTCAAATTGATTATAAAAACATTAATAGCGGGAATGTATGAAGAAAATTGTTATTTAATAATGGATGAAGGCACCAAGGAACTTGCAATTATAGATCCAGGCGGGCAGCCGAATTTGATAGAAAAAGAGATTAGTAGGTTGGATGGAAAGCCTAAATTTATTCTTTTGACACATGGACATATGGATCATGTGGGAGCAGTTATTGAATTAATGAATAAACTCAATATTCCTTTTTATATAAGTGAAAATGAAGAACAATATATGAAAAATGACGAGTTTGTATTTGGATCACTGCCGAAAGCTTCAAAATATTTAAAAGAAGGAGATACAGTATCTTTAGGCAATAATATAATTAAAGTTATAGAAACAGCTGGGCATACAACAGGTGGTGTATGCTTCCTAGTAAATGATGAACTGTTTACAGGAGATACTCTTTTCCAAGGATCTATTGGAAGAAGTGATTTTCCAGGAGGGAATGGAGTAAAGCTTATAAAAAATATAAAGGAAAAGTTATTGCCTTTGGGAGATAGTGTTAAAGTTTATCCGGGACACGGACCAGCATCTACAATAGGATATGAAAAAAGGAATAATCCATTCTTATAAAAATAAAAATGTGCATTAATTTGCACATTTTTAAGGGGAGAAACGATGGAAGTTAAAGTTAGTTTAAATGATTTTAAATTTAGATACGAAGTATACCAATTATTTAATGTATATTACTCAATGAGGGAAATTAAATTTGTGGGTGCAGAAGATACAGATTATATGGTTTATATTGATGAGAAAACCTTAAGGTTTGAATATAATAATTATTATGTAGAAGAATCTTTAGGAGAAGATATTAAAAATTCTCTTAGAAGATTTCTTTTTCTGTGCCTTAGAAATGTAACTCATGACATTTATCCTTGGGGAATATTAATTGGAATCAGACCATCTAAAATAGCATTAAAATTGCTTGAAGAAGGCAATACTGAAGATGAAGTGATAGAAATATTTAAAGAAAAATACTTGGCTCATGAGGATAAAGCTAGACTTTGTATAGATGTGGCAAAAGCTGAGAAAAAAATAGTTAATAAGGATAAAAATACTATAGCTATATATATAGGCATGGCATTTTGTCCAACAAAATGTTTATATTGCTCATTCACTTCGAACCCTATAGGTGTTTATAAAAAGATGGTGACGCCATATATAGAGGCACTTATTAAAGAGATAAAAGGTATGAGTTCATATGTGAAGGAAAGAAAACTTAATATCGAATCAGTATATTTTGGTGGCGGTACTCCAACATCAGTAAGTGATGAAGAGTTCAACATAATCATGAAAGAAATTTATAATTGTTTTATTAAGGATGATAATATAAAAGAGTTTACGGTTGAATGCGGAAGACCAGATACGCTTACTAGAAATAAACTTCAGACAATGAAAGAGTATGGAGTAGATAGAATAAGTATTAATCCCCAAACAATGAATGATAAAACTTTAAATTTAATTGGTAGAACTCATTCTTCAGCAGATATAAAAGAAAAATTTAAAATGGCTAGAGAACTTGGATTTGATGATATTAATATGGATATAATAATAGGACTTCCAGGTGAGACGCATGAAGATGTTATTCATACTAAGAATGAGTTAATAAAACTAAAACCTGATAGCATTACAGTTCATGGCCTAGCGCTTAAAAGAGGGTCTAGAATGTATGAAGAATTTATCTTGAAAAAAGGAATACAAATTACGTCCCAAGATCAAATTATAAAAATGTATGAAGAAAGTAGGAATCTGGCAGAAAATTTAGGTATTTCACCATATTATATGTATAGGCAAAAAAATATGGTTGGAAATATGGAGAATTTAGGTTATGCTAAAGAAGGCAAAGAATGTATATACAATATTCAAATGATTGAGGAAAAACAAACAGTAATTGCACTGGGAGCAGCAGCTGTAAGTAAAGTGATATTTTTAGAGGAAGATAGACTTGAAAGATTTCCAAACTTAAAAGATCTTCATGAATATGTATCTAGAATTGATGAAATGATTGAGAAAAAGAAAGCGTTGCTTGATACATTGTATACATAATTAACTGTAATAAATTAGAATATTGTAAATTTGTTTAGTCAAATAGGAGGAAAAGATCAATGGCGATTGAAATGCAAGCACCAAAAGGCACCAAGGATATGTTGCCTGAAGATGCCTATAAGTGGCATTATATAGAAAGTGCCTTTAGAAAGGTTGCTAAAACATATGGAATTAGAGAAATTAGAACTCCGATGTTCGAACACACAGAATTATTTTTAAGAAGTGTTGGAGATACAACAGATATAGTTCAGAAAGAAATGTATACTTTTAATGACAAGGGAGATAGAAGTATAACATTGAAACCAGAAGGAACTGCATCAGCAGTAAGAGCATTTGTGGAAAACAGATTATTTAACGAAGCTCAGCCAACAAAATTATACTATATTACACCAGCGTTTAGATATGAAAATGTCCAAAAAGGAAGGCTTAGACAATTTCATCAATGTGGATTAGAAGTGTTTGGCTCAAATGCAGCTTCAATGGATGCAGAAGTTATAGCAGTCGCTATGGATACATTAAAAGAATTAGGATTAAAAAGTTTAAGTTTAAATATAAATAATTTAGGCTGCCCAAGTTGTAGACCTAAATATAATGAAGCGCTTAAGAAATTTTTAGCTGATAATTATGATGGACTTTGCGATACTTGTAAAGATAGATTTGAAAAAAATCCTATGAGAATATTGGATTGCAAAGAGAAGAAATGTCATGAAATTACTAAAAATGCGCCGATAATATTGGACTATGTTTGTGAAGAGTGTAGTACGCATTTTAATAAAGTTAAAGAATATTTAGATATCTTAGGACTTCCATATACAATAGATCCAGGCATCGTAAGGGGATTAGACTATTACACAAAAACTATATTTGAAATTTTAACTTCTGATTTTACTGTATGTGGAGGAGGAAGGTATGATAAGCTTATAGAAGAACTTGGTGGACCAGATATGCCAGCAGTTGGATTTGGTATGGGTGTTGAAAGATTAATTATGACTTTAGAAAAAGAAAATATAGAAATACCTAAAGAAAATTTATTTGATTTATATATTGGTGCTAGAGGAGAAGCAGAAAGTAAGTATGCTTTTAAGCTGGCTAGTGATTTAAGGGCTTTAGGTGTGAAGTGTGAGATAAATCACATGGGTAGAAGCGTGAAAGCTGAAATGAAGTATGCAAATAAATTAGGAGCAGCATTTACTACTATTTTAGGTGAAGATGAATTAACAAATAGAAAAGTTAATTTAAAAAGAATGAGTGATGGTGAGATTTTTGAAGTTTCATTAGAAGACTTGATGGAAATAGCTAAAATAGTTAAATAAGAATAAGTTAAACTAAGGGAGGATTTTAGTAATGGGTGAATCTTTAAATGGATTAAAACGTACAATGATGTGCGGTGAACCTAGAGAAGAACATGTAGGCAAAAAAATAACATTAATGGGATGGGTTCAAAGAAACAGAAAGCTTGGAGCACTTGAATTTATTGATTTAAGAGATAAAACAGGTATAATGCAAGTTGTATTTGGTGAGGAAATTAATGCAGAAGCTTTTGAAAAGGCAAAAGGAGTAAGATCTGAATACTGCTTAGCAGTAACAGGGGAAGTTGTTAAAAGAGAAAGCGTTAATGAAAACATGCCAACTGGTTTTGTTGAATTAAAATGTGAATCTATAAAGATACTTTCAGAATCAGAAACTCCACCAATATATATAAAAGAAGATTTAGACGCTGCAGAAAATATCAGATTAAAATATAGATATTTAGACTTAAGAAGACCTGATATGCACAAAATATTTGAGATTAGAAGTAAAACTACAAAGGCTATACGTGATTATTTAGAAGAAAATAACTTCTTAGATGTAGAAACTCCTATTTTATCAAAGAGTTCTCCAGAGGGAGCTAGAGATTACTTAGTACCTTCAAGAAATTATCCTGGAATGTTTTATGCGCTTCCACAGTCACCACAAATATTTAAGCAGTTATTAATGGTATCTGGATTTGATAGATATTATCAAATAGCTAAATGCTTTAGAGATGAAGACCTAAGAGCGAATAGACAACCAGAATTTACTCAAGTTGATATGGAATTAAGTTTTGTAGAACAAGAAGATATAATTGCAGTAAACGAAGGGTTAATTGCTCATGTATTTAAAAAGGTAGCAGGTGTAGATGTTCAGCTTCCAATAAAAAGAATGACATTTAAAGATGCTATGGAAAAATACGGATCTGATAAACCAGATTTAAGATTTGGGATGGAAATAACTAATATAACAGAAGATGTTAAGGATTTAGATTTTGTTGTATTTAAATCAGCAATAGAAGCTGGTGGATCTGTTAGAGCTTTATGTTTAAAAGGTGGAGCAGACCTTGGAAGAAAGCCTTTAGATAAATTAGGGGAGTTTGTTAAGACTTACAAGGCTAAAGGTCTTGCTTGGATTCAAATTAAAGAAGATGGTGTTAAATCATCAATAGCTAAGTTCTTAACTGATGATGTAACGAATTCTATAGTAAAAACTATGAATGCTAAAACTGGAGATGCTATACTTATAGTAGCAGATAAAGATTCAGTGGTATTCCAAAGTTTAGGTGCGTTAAGATTAGAACTTGCTAAGCAATTTGATTTGATTAAGGATAAGAATGAATTTAATTTCACATGGATTACTGAATTCCCACTATTTGAATATAGTGAAGAAGAAGAAAGATATAAAGCTTGTCACCATCCGTTTACTGCACCAATGGATGAAGACTTAGATTTTATCGAATCAGATCCAGGAAACGTACGTTCTAAGGCTTATGACTTAGTATTAAATGGTGAAGAGTTAGGTGGAGGTTCTATAAGAATCCATGATACGGCTCTTCAAGAAAGAATGTTTAGAGCACTTGGACTAACAGATGAAGTAGTAAATGAAAGATTTGGATACTTATTACAGGCATTTAAATTTGGGCCACCACCACATGGCGGTTTAGCATTTGGTCTTGATAGAATGATTATGTTCTTAGCAGGAACAGAAAATATCAAAGATGTTATTGCATTCCCTAAGAATCAAAATGCATATTGTTACTTAAGTGAAGCACCAAATATAGTTGATGAAAAGCAATTAACTGAACTTGGCATAGCAATACTACCAAAAGAAGAAAAAAATGATAAAGAATAGAATTAATTAATTATAAAAGACTCTTATACGAATGAAAGTATAAGAGTTTTTATTTAAGTTTATATTATTATATAGGATTAATTTATATATATAAGACTTTTAATTGTCTTGTTTCAATTTACAATTAGTTATTATTAGAAGAGTATTGGTGCATTAGTATTTAGGATATCAATGAGCCTCCTGCTTAATAGTGGTTCTTCAACTGCATTATCGCAGGCAAATTTAAGAGCCTCTAAGCTCATAGAAATATCCTCTTCTATGAATTCTTTTGATTCCCACGATATAGACTCTTTTACAAAATCAAATATATCACATGGGTTATCAAAAATTTCTATGAATAGCCTTTGGTTAGGAATGTTATTCCAAGTATCATTAAACTTTTTAGAAAAAGATTTTAATTCCTGTTTTAATGATTCAGAATCACAGTCCCAAAAATTATTTAAAATATCATATGAATTTTTTATTGAATTTAAAGAATTTAAATCTACATTTGAATCATTGTAGTTTAAAGTTTCATTAATAACAGTATTAAAATCTGATATTGGAATAAAGAAACCATCAGATTTACGGTCAAACCAAGCAAAAAAAGATGTTGGCAAGAATACATGTTGTAAAAATCCTAATAGACTATAGCCGCAAGGATAAGCAGCCCAACCGCATTGGAGAATGTTTTTTTCAAGATCAAAAATTCCAGTGTAAATTACTTTTGAGGTGTTAGTTATCTCTTTATTATCAAAATAACCCTCCCATAAATTTTCTTCATTTAGAATTTTTTCTTTCCAAAAAGAAAAGCTTCTATAAGGTCTTTTTTCAAGAGTATTTTGTTTTATATTAAATTCCAATGATAAATTCCTCCTCTCGATGTTATCATAATATTTAAAAAAATACATTTTAAATTTATGATTAATTATGTTAGAGTTTAGAATAGAATTCTACAATTAATGAATCATTGATTTCAATAGGAACTTCTTCTCTTAAAGGGTATCTTATAAGAGTTCCTGAAAAATTATCTTGATCCTTGGCTAGATACGGATAGGTATTAAGAGTATTTGATAAAAAAGTATCACTAAACAAGTCATTATTTCTGGATTTTTCTTTTAAAGAAATTATATCACCTATATTTACTTCATAAGAAGGAATATCTACCTTTTTATCATTAACTAAAATATGCCCATGAACTACCATTTGGCGAGCTTGTGCAATAGAAGACGAAAGGCCCAGTCTGTAAACTAAGTTATCTAATCTACATTCTAACCTTTTTATTAGAGCATAACCAGTAGGTTCTTTATCTTTTAACGCTTTTCGTACATAGGAGGCAAACTGTTTTTCCATTACACCATAGTATGCTCTGAGTCTTTGCTTTTCAAGTAGTTGAAGGCCATAAGCCGAGAGCTTTTTTGCGTTTCTAGCACTGCCATTGTTGGCTCTTTTCATAGCTTTGGGATGTCCACTAACATTTAATCCTAAGCGTCTACACAACTTGAATCTAGGTTCTCTCATTCTTGCCATAGTTATCATCTCCTATAAGGTCTTGCTTTGATAAAAGTTAACCTAAAATAATACAATAAATATAATATACGAATGAAAATTATCTTAATGTTTTCTATTCCAATGGAATAATATTATTTAGAAATCTATATTAATGATTTCATAAATTAGTTTGTACAAGATAATTTATTTGACACGTTGTATTTTTTGGTAATTGAGTTTAATTAGCTAAATTTATGAAATTAAATTTCTTATTTGTAAATCTCAAGGTAGGGATAATAATTCACATATGTTATAATTAAGCGGAAAATAAAATGATAAAAAAGTTGGGGGAAGAAAAATGTTAGGAACAATAGTTAATTCGTTAGCAATAATAGGTGGGTGCTTAATAGGGCTAATAGTAAAAGGTAGATTAACCGAAAAGATTAGTAATACAATAATGAATGGTTTGGCTTTATGCGTATTATACATAGGTATATCTGGAGCGCTCAAGGGAAAAGATACATTGCAAATAATAATTTGTATTGCACTAGGTGCTCTTATAGGAGAAATTATAGATATTGATAGAAGATTAAATGATTTAGGAAATATGATTGAAAGAAAAATAAATGGAAAAAGGAAAAATAATTCTAATGATAAAATATCCATATCAGAAGGATTTGTTACATCTAGCTTATTATTTTGCGTTGGAGCAATGGCAGTGGTGGGGTCTCTTGAAAGTGGATTACAAGGAAATAACTCAACCCTTTTTGCTAAATCAATATTAGATGGAGTGTCATCAATAATATTTGCATCATCTCTTGGGGTAGGTGTAATGCTATCATCAATCGCAATTTTTATATATCAAGGAAGTATAACTTTGCTTGCAGGAGGACTTTCAACAATACTCACTGATAATGTAATTTCTAATATGTCAGCAGTAGGAAGTCTGTTAATCGTAGGACTTGGTTTTAATATGCTTGGGATAAGTAAAATTAAAGTTGCAAATTTGTTGCCAGGAATATTTTTACCAATTATATTTGAATTTTTTTTAAAATAAGTTGACTGGATTTTAATAGAATATAATATTGTTACAATTTCTGATTGGAGGATTTAGAATGAAGATATCTGAACTAAAGAGAAAGTCGAAAAAACAATTAAAAGGAAAATGGGGAATAGCAATAACAACTTTATTTGTAAGTTTAATAATAATAAGTGGATTTTACGTTGCGATGAAGTTGCTTCAACCAGATGGAGGTCTTCTTACTGCTATTGGTGAATGTGTTAGTGTTTTCTTAGGTGGAATGGCTACGTTAGGAACATGCAAATTTGTATTAAATTTGGCATTCAGTAATAATGAGGAAAAGTTTAATGATTTATTTGTAGGCATTAATATTTACTTTAAGGCCTTAGGATTATGGATATTGATTAATTTAACTGTATCTATTGCAACAATGTTTTTGATAATCCCTGGTATTATAGTCTCGCTTATGTTTTCACAAGCGTTCTTCATATTATGTGAAGATAACAATAAGTCTATAATAGAATGTTTAAAGCAGAGTCTATCAATTATGAGGGGATATAAGATTCGCTTGTTACTCCTTGAGTTAAGTTTTGTTGGGTGGTGGATTATGTCAATTCTGACTTTTGGAATAGGAGTCTTATGGATATATCCATATCAACAAGTAACTCGTGCCAATTTTTATTTAGAGATAAAAAAGTAACTTTCTTATTTAAATTGCAGCTACATAACATGATAAAATATTTTTTTATTGAGAAAACATTTTCGAATAGTGGAATTATAAGTAATAATTTTTTATTTGACGTACGAAATATTAGACAAAAAAATATAGCCAAAAATTAATATAAGAATTATAATAAATACGTATACTATTATTTATAATAGTCGTAACTTAAGGGGGGCGCAGAATGAAAAAAGTAAAAATAGCACTACTAGGATTGGGGAATGTTGGTCGTGGTGTTTGGATGATTTTAAACTCTAACAAAGAAGAAATTATGAAAAGATGTGGATATGAAGTAGAAATAGCAAAAGTTCTTGTTAGAGATAAAAATAAACCAAGAGGTATTGAAATATCGGACGAACTTGTAACAACTGATTTTAATGAAATATTAAAAGATAGTAGCATTAAAATTGTCGTTGAAGTCATGGGAGGAATGGAACCCGCTAGAGAGTATATGCTAAGATGCATGGAAAACAAAAAGCATATAGTAACTGCAAATAAAATGTTATTAGCAACTGGTGGAGATGAACTTTTTGAAAAAGCTGATGAAAACGGAATTATGTTTAGTTATGAGGCTAGTGTAGCTGGGGGGATTCCAATTATAAAGGGAATAGATGAAAGCTTAACTGCAAATAAAATAGAAACTCTTTATGGAATAGTAAATGGAACAACTAATTACATCTTAAGTAAGATGGAACTTGAAGGTGCTGATTTCGATGATGTATTAAAGGAAGCGCAAGAAAAAGGATATGCTGAAGCTGATCCTACATCAGATATTGAAGGGTATGATGCACAATATAAATTAGCAATACTTGCTTCATTAGCTTTTGGGTCAAAGATAGATGTGAAAAATGTATATAGAGAAGGAATTACAAAAATTGAAGCTGTTGATATGAAATATGCTAAGGAATTTAAAATGGGAATTAAATTACTTGCTATAGCAAAAGAAACTAATGGCAAAGTTGAACTTAGAGTTCATCCTACAATGATTCCGAAGAAACACCCGCTTTCGAATGTTTATGATTCATACAATGCTGTATTTATAAGAGGAAATGCAGTAGGAGATTTAATGTTTTACGGAAGAGGAGCAGGAGATCTTCCAACTGGCAGTGCGGTGGTGAGTGATATTGTTTCTATTGTAAGAAATAATGTTGAAACAGAAAATCCGAATCCAGTAGTAAAGAATAACCTATGGGAAAGAGAAATTTTAGACATGGGTTCAGTTGAAAGTAAATTTTATATAAGAGCAACTGTTTTGGATGAATCAGGGGTTCTTGGAGAAATTACTGCAATACTTGGAAAACATAATGTAAGTATAAGGTCTGTGATACAAAAAGGTGACGAAGAAGATGGTCAGGTAACTATTGTATTAGTTACTCACAGAACTAGTGAGGCTCAAATTGATGGTGCGGTTGAAGAAATTACTAGCTTAAAATCTGTTTACAAAATAGATAACATAATAAGAATAGAGGATTTTAAATAAATTCTAGCCTGAACGTACAGCTTCGTTTGTTGGAAAAATAGGTAATATTCTAGTAAAGATTAATGTTAATGCCACTTATTAAATGTAATAAGTGGCATTTTTTTTAATTAAAAGTTTTTTGAAAAATCTTAAAAAATATGATACGAAAATTAAGTAAAATATAGAAAAAATATGTTATAATTACTTTATATTTGAAAAATTGGACAATATATGAGTCGATTTGAATAATAGATTATTTATTTAGTGGAAAGAAAGGGGTGGTCATTTTTGCCCGGAAAAATAAAAAAGATGATTGACGAAATCATTCAACAAAGATCAAAGGGGAATCCTGCTATTATGGAAATGACTATAGCTAAATTAATTCTAAAAGGAATTAATCCCAATAAATTTGATATAAATTCTCCAGATGATATGACAATAATTAATAAACTTCTTGATATTGCTAGGCAATTAAATGTAAATAATTTGGATAATATTGAAAAAAGTATAAGATCATCATCCTCAAGTAAAATAACGGAGGAGGATGCAGTAAAGGATATAAAAAATCAATTAAATATTAACGACATAAAATTAGTAATATTTTTTGCATCTTCTAATTATAATCAACAAAAGATAAGTTTGCTTATGGAAGAAGAATTTAAGGGATGTATTGTTGTAGGGTGCTCTACGGCAGGAGAACTTGCAAGCGGAGAAATATTGGATAATTCCATTGTTGCAATGGCTATTAACTCTAATATTATTTCTGATATAAAAGTTGAATTGGTTGGAAATATAAAGAAAAATTTAAATTTAGAGCCTGCTTTTACTTCTTTTGAAGAATACTATAAAGAAAGTTTATATAATATGAGCTCGGAAAAATTTGTTGGTATAACATTAATAGATGGATTAAGCATGAAAGAGGAAAAAATAATGGATCTGATAGGTGATAGGACTAATGTGTTCTTTGTTGGTGGTTCAGCTGCGGATAACAATGAGTTCGTAGAGACCTATGTTTCTGTAAATGGATATACTTCTACAGATTCAGTAGCTTTAATTTTAATAAAGATAAGCGATGATGCTGAGTTTAGTGTTATAAAAACACAAAGTTTTGAATCTTTGGATTATAGCTTCGTTGCAAATAAAGTGAACGAAGAGAGAAGACAAGTAATTGAATTTAATAATAGACCAGCTGTGTTGGAATATGCAGATGCTGTGAAAGTTGATAATATTAAAGAAATTTCAAAATATTTTATGAGTAACCCACTAGGATTGATGATTGAAGAGAATGATTTTTTTGTAAGATCACCTCAGAGAGTTATAGGGACAAGTATGATGTTTTATTGTAATATACTTGAAGGAATGGAGGTTAACCTTTTAAAAGCTACAAATATTATTGATGATACAAGAAGGATAATTGAAAATAAAGCCAGTGAATTAGGAAAAATTGATGGGATTATAAATTTTCAATGTATACATAGAACTTTGGAATTAAAAAAGAAAAATTTGTCAGATGAATATGCTAAAATATTTAAAGATATTCCTACTATAGGATTTTCAGCTTATGGAGAACAGTATATAGGTCATATAAATGACACATCTACAATGCTAATTTTTAATTTAAAGACAGGAAAATAAACAAAGAACAAAAGAATAAGAAATTTAAATATATACTTTTTATTGAATATTACAATGTTTTGAAGCGAGGCTATAAGTAATGAAGAATTTAGAAAACTTTTTTTATAAAGCTAATATTCTTATCGTTCATGAGTACTTTGAAGATTCACGTGTGCTAATAAAATTTCTTAATTATAGAGGATATATAAATATAAAAAGTGTTAAAAAAAGTGAATCAATCATAAAATCAATAAAAGAAAATATACCAGATATGATTTTAATAAATATAAGTCTGGAAGCCATTAATGGATATGAGTTATGTGAAGTTATAAGAAAAGATGATGATTTGATGGATGTTCCAATTATTTTTATAAACACAGGTGGAGAAGCTATTGATAGAAATAAAATATATATTGTTGGAGGAAATGATTATTTAAGTACCCCCCTTGAATACGAGGAAGTTATAAATAGAATTGAAATGCATTTAAAAATTAAGTTTATGGAGCATAAGATAAAATTTCATAAAGGTAATTATGATACAACATCTACTGAATTAAAGAGTTGGAATAAGGTTTTATTAAAAAGAAACAGTGATTTGGTTAATGAAGTTATTGAAAAAGATAATCAATTAGATGAGATAACATTTGAGTTAAAAGAATTCAACATTATATTGGAAGAAGAAATGAATGAAAGAACTAGAACAGAAGAAGCGTTAAAGGAAAGTGAGAGACAGTTACGACATTCCATAGAAGAAGCACCAGTCCCAATAATGTTATATACAGAAGATGGATTTGTAAAGAAGATCAATAGATCATGGAGTGACATTACCGGATATAGACTTGAAGATATTCCAATGATTTCAGAATGGGCAGATATTTCAGAGGCTTTTAAAGAGGAATTGAGCAGTACAAATATAAAAAAATTATTTAATTCCGAGAAAAGGCAAAACAATGGGGAGTTTTCTATAAGGACACATGATGGAAATATAAGAATCTGCAATTTTTATTCAGCATATATTGGTGATTTAGAGGATGGACATAAATTATTCATGAAAGTAGCCATAGATGTGACAGAGAAAAAGCATATGGAAGAATTGCAAAAAAGTGTTGAAGAAGAGAGGAAAAAATTATATGAAATTAAGGAATACGACAGAATAAGGACAGAATTTTTTTCTAATATATCTCATGAATTAAGAACACCGATTAGTGTTATTTTCTCGGCGCTGCAAATACATGAACTTAGGTTAAAAGATTGTATATTTGAAAATAGAAGTATTGATAAATATAAATATACTAAAATAATGAAACAGAATTGTTATCGTATTTTACGACTTATTAATAATATTATAGATATAACAAAAATTGATTCTGGGTATTTTAATATCAATGAACATAATATTGATATTATAGCTCTTATAGAGAATATAACTTTATCAGTGGCTGACTATATTGAGAATAAGGGACTGTCTCTTATATTTGATACGAACGTGGAAGAAAAAATTATGTCATGTGATCCGGAAAAAATTGAAAGAATTATTTTGAATATACTATCAAATGCAGTAAAATTTACTTCAAGTGGTGGAAAAATAACTGTTAGTATTGAAGATTGCTATGATAAAATTTGTATAAAAATTAAAGATACAGGAAGAGGTATTCCGCAAGATAAATTAAATTCGATATTTGAAAGATTTATACAGGTAGATAAATCTCTAGCTAGAGATCATGAAGGAAGTGGAATAGGACTTTCTCTTGTAAAGTCCTTAGTTGAGCTGCATGGTGGAGTAATATCTGTAAAAAGTAAAATAAGCTGTGGCACTGAATTTGTTATATATATCCCATGCAAACTAGTAAAAAATGCAGAAGAGCAATATTCGCTTTGCAGCTCTATAGGCGGAGATTGTATTGAAAAAATTAATATAGAATTTTCGGATATATATAATTAAAATTATAGATTTCAATTATATTACAAAAATAATCCTTCATCGTAATTCTAAAAATATTACAAGAATTTTAACAGTAATTATGAAATTATACATTGTGCATTGTGAATTCTAACATGTACATGCTTGTAAAATATTTCTTTTATAATGTAAGTATATGTGAAAAAAAGTTAAGATAATATAGTAAAAAGATATTTTTACTTACTTTTTTTAAGAGTTTTAAACAAATGTTGAATATAAATTTAATATTTGTTACTATATTAGTGTGTTTAATAGGTTAGAGATAATGAGGTTTCAAACAATTAATGGGACTTTATTTATCTCTTTTTGATTGTTATAGGCACTGAGAAATGAGAATTTAAACTATTTGCCCCCAAAAGGAATGTTTCTAGAGTGCGAGGAATAATTTGCTATTGCATATATCTAAGTATTCAAGTAATATAGTTTCCACACTTTATATGCTATGTTATTAGAAATATTACCTTTTAATAATATATGAACCTCTGTATTTATATAGCTTCATAAATACAGAGGCTTTTTAATTCCATTCTTTATGTTATAATTTAAGCAAAAGAAATAAAATACAGTGTGGAGGAAAAGGATGGGGAATAATAGATATTTAAAGATATTATTAAGCGCATATTTAATTATAGGATTAATTTTAATTTTTAGTAGTTCTATGGTTCTAGATTTAAGTCTTAATATTTTAACAATAACAGGGATATTTGTGGCGTGTACACTGGTATATGGAGTATTAATTAGAAATAAAAAATATATATCTACGGCAATTATTGTTGCCTTGTTATATGTTGGTGCAATTATCATATATAGTCCTTTAATTAGTTATAATGCTCATAGAAATTTAATAGGAAATATAGAAGAAATGGATTTTTCTAGCCAAATAGAATATATTGATATAAACCAGTTGCCTATTATTGATAAAGAACTTGCATACAAGCTAGCTGATAAAAAATTAGGTGAAATTACTAGTCTTGGGAGTCAAGTTAGTGTTGGTCAATTGACATTACAAAGTGTAAATGGTCAACTAAGTTATGTTGGACCACTTGAGCATTCTTCTTTTCTTAAATGGATTAGCAATAGAGAAGGAACGATAGGGTATATTAAGGTAAGTGCTACAAATCAAAATGATGTAGAGTTGGTTACCCAGCTTGATGGAAAAGATATTAGGCTTAAATATTTAAATTCTGCATATTTTCTTAGTGATTTAAATAGAGCGGCTTACTTTAGAGATATGAAAGCAGGGCACACAGATTATACTTTTGAATTAGATGATAACGGCAGACCATATTGGGTCATTACAAGATATGATACTGGCGTGGGCATTACAGAAGAAAAGGCCATAGGTGCATTAGTAATGGATGCTCAGACAGGTGACTCAACTATTTATAATATTGATAATTTACCAGAATGGGTAGACAGAATACAGCCGATGAAATATATTAATAGGTATATTAACAAATGGGGAGAATTGGTTCATGGTGTTTTGAATTTTACGGATAAAGATAAACTTAAGACAACAACAGATGGTATGAATATTATATACGATAAGGGTGTCTGCTACTATTATACAGGTATAACGTCAGTAGGAAGTGATGAATCACTTGTAGGATTTATGCTTACAAATACAAGAACCGGAGAGACTAAAATGTATAAAACGGCTGGTGCTACAGAAGAAGCAGGCATGAGATCAGCAGAAGGAAAAGTACAACAGTATGGTTATAAAGCTACTTTTCCATATCTGATAAACATACAAAATGAGCCGACATATTTTATGACGCTGAAAGATTCTAATGGATTAGTTAAGCAATATGCTATGGTGAATGTAAAAAATTATAACACTGTAGGAGTTGGAGATACACTTCAAGCTACTCTAAATAAATATTTAGAGGGATTAACCAATACTAATATTTCTCTCGAAAGTGGAAACCAGGAAGAAGTTATAAGAGGAGAAGTAGAAAGGATAGGTCTAGTTATAAAAGAAGGTACGAGTATTTATGACATTAAGTTAAAAAATAATGAAAATATTTTTTCGGTTTCAACGGAGACATCTAGAGAGGTTGCATTAACTCAGGTTAACGACTCAGTGGAAATGAAGTTTATTAAAGTTGGAGATAATAGATATATTATAACCAATTCATTTAGTAATCTTTCTTTTGTTAACAGTGAGAAACAGAAAAAGGAATAGGAAGAAAATAATTAAAATTAAGTATTGCAATTAAAAGGGAGCTATGATATACTAAAATAGTTCCTAAAGGGAATAAAAAAATATATCAAAGATTTAATTATATTAAAATTTCTCCTTATGAGAAAGTATTATTTAACTAAGTCTTTAAATTTGGAGGAATTGAAAATGGAAGATAAAACATTAGTATGTAAAGATTGTGGAAAAGAATTTATATTCACAGTTGGAGAACAAGAATTCTACAAAGAAAAAGGATTCGAAAATGATCCTGTAAGATGTGCAGATTGTAGAAGAGCTAGAAAGCAACAAAACAACAGAAGATAGTTTCTGTTTGCAAAGATAAGCTATAAGATATTATTCTTATAGCTTTTTTATTATATATTGGTATAATTGATACCTTTATGGTATATATAGGATACTATTAATTGACAAACCATACACTAATTTATATGGTCATTTTGAACCCCTTCTCTTTTAATTGAATGTCTTTTTCTGTTTGGATTGTGGTTCATATTTTCTTGAGTTATAGGAGTTTGATGATTGCATTTTTCCATTCTAGCATGTTTGTTATCAGGTTGACTATCTTTTGGCATAATAAAAACCTCCCTTAAACAATAAATTTACATATTAATTTTTTGCTAAGTGATACAATATTATTCGTAAGCTGTAGAAAAAATAATAACAATATTAGTTATATTATTAATTAAATAGAAAATAAATAAACCTGCTAAATAATATATTAATTATACCTATATTATTTAGCAGGTTTATTCAAATCTATTTTCAGTATATAGGTTATTTTGTAATAGTTAATCTAAACAAAAATTAATTAAGGTTCAAATTTAAAAAGCTTGTAGCTTCAATTTCACTAATATTTTTTATAACTGAAACTTCTTCAACTAAAAATTTGTAAGCAGTATTAAATAATTGTTTTTCACTTGAACTAAGTGATTTTTTCTTATTCATAAGAATCAGATCGTAAACTACTTCTGCACTATCTTTAAGTAATCCAGATCTTATTTTTTTTGCATTAGCTTGATATCTTTCCTTAGATGATGCAAGTTCAAATTCACTACTTTTATTTTCAAGAGTGAGCAATATATGATCTAAGGTAGAGTTATCGCAAACTTTTCGTAAATTTGAGTTAGATGCCTTATCACTTGGAATCATAATTTCTAAATTATTTGACGTAATCTTTACTATTATGTATTCCTTGGTATTTCCTGAAAAAATCTTATTTTCTATTCTTTCAACAGTGCCTATGCCTTGCATTGGATAAACGACTTTATCTCCTATCAAAAACAAAAAACACACCTCCTTAAATGGTTGTTCTATTATTATAACACATTATTAAAAAAAATAAAACTTAAATATATCATATCTATTATTTCATGTCAATAATATTTGTATTTTTTTAGAGTGTAATATTAATTCTTTGATAACTATATAACGTAAAAATTTATATGACAATTAAAGGTAAAAAGTAAATTGAAAAATACATATTTAAAGAAATTATGATAAGTAATAATAATACAAAAAATAAATTAAATGTAAAAAATGTAAAAAAATATAGAAATATAAGTAAAACAACAGCTTGATAATAAATAATATGTGATGTAAAATTAAGGAAATGATTACAGAAAAGAGGGGGTTGCTGGCGTGGGGGTTCATAATAAAAAAGTTATAAAAAGTGAAAGAAAAATAAAACGGAAAAATAAGAATTTACTTGCTGATAAGATTTTGGCTTATAATCCTGTGTTTTTGGAAGGAATTGCAGTATATAAAGATGCAAGTAGAAACTTTATATTTTTAATATTTCTTGGAGCTTTGTTAATCGACTTTCCGATAATATCAGTGCCTTGTTGTATATTGTCTATGTTTTTTATTATTAGAATGTTGCAGTTTATTAAATATAAAAGCATAAATAATATAGTAAATGAAATAGCAAAGGATTTATCTTTTAAAGGGATATATAATAAAGGTAAAGTAGAGGATATGTTAAATGATTTTAAAGTTAAATATGGAGAAGATATCGTTGAGTATGAACAATTGGTAAGCATGTTGGATAAATATGAAGCTTTAGTAACAAATATTGAATTTGCTTTAAAAAATATAACTTTCAAGGATAAAACAAATATAGATAACAAAGAAGAATTTATAATAGATAATAGTGAAATTACTTTCTTTGAAAATGATAATAATATAAATTGTGAAATATATAATAGGGATGAGCATAAAAATACGAGAGTAAATAATTATTATAGAAGTTTTAATGAAAAATTTTCTGTGCTTTATAAAAATGGTGATGGAGAGATTAAGAGAGTTAACAAAGCAATTGAGTTCTTTGATGATGGAGATAATGAAAACATTAACGAAAATGCTGTTGTCCTAAAAAATGTTAATAAAGAAAATAAAAATCTTACAGTATATTTATATAAAAAGTCATCGCCACTACAAAAAAACGTATTGTGATGAGCTAACATTTATAACAAAGTTAGTAAAAAGTAAACTTCTATTGACTGTAGTATATGATTTGATATCGCAGTTATAGGAGTTGTCTTTTTTTTTATTTTGTAATAAAATCTAATGAGTGTAGTAATATGTATTTATTAAAATTAATTATAAGTATAATTATATTAGATTACTTATGGAGGAAAAAATGCAAGATATAATGATAATAGGCATAGCTGGAGGAAGCGGGTCAGGTAAAACTACTTTGGCTCAAAATATAAGAGAAGCTTTTAGTGATGATATAGTAATTCTTTGTCATGATTACTATTATAAATCTAATGAGGGAATTTCTTTGGAAGAAAGAAAAAAACTTAATTATGATCATCCTAATTCCTTTGACACAGATCTACTAATAGAGCAGCTTAGAGAATTAAAAGCGGGAAATACAATATATCATCCGGTATATTCTTTTGTTGAACATACAAGATTAAACGAAACTGTAGAAGTAAAACCAGCTAAAGTTGTAATCGTTGAAGGTATATTAATATTTGAAAATGAAGAACTTTGCGATTTGATGGATATTAAAGTTTTTGTAGATACAGCTGGTGATGTTAGAATAATAAGAAGATTGCTAAGAGATGTAAAAGAAAGAGGAAGAGATTTAGATTCTGTAATCAATCAATATTTAGGTACAGTGAAACCTATGCATGAGGAGTTTGTTGATCCAAGTAAGAGAAGGGCAGACATAATAATTCCAGAGGGTGGTTGTAATGCAGTTGCTTTAAGCATGCTACTGGAAAGAGTGAGGAATTTTATATATAAAGAATAGCAGTACATAATTTTTAAGTAATATTAAATAAAGTGTGTCTTTTTAAGTTTGAATAAATTTAAAAAGGCATTTATTAATTATTGTAGACAAGTTGGTAGTAATTCATAAAAAGGAGAAGATACGTATGAAAAAGGTAGATGCAGTAATATTTGATATGGATGGGGTATTAATAGATTCGGAAAGAATATCGCTCAAATGTTATCAGGAAGTTTTAAAAGATTATCAATATGAAATGGATGAAAAGATTTATGTAAAATTCATAGGAAGAAATGTTGAGGGTATAAAAGAGGCATTGCAGGAAGAGTTTGGGAAGGACTTTCCTTTCGATGAGATATATAAGAAAAAATCTAAATTAGCATTGGAATTTACTGATAAAAATGGTGTTAAAATCAAGCCTGGAGTACATGAACTATTAGACTACCTAAATAATGAAAATTATAAAATAGCGGTAGCTACTTCAACAAGAAGACAAAGAGCCCTTGAATTATTGGAAAGAGCAAAAATAAAGGAAAAAGTTAATTATATAGTTTGTGGAGATCAAGTTGAAAATTCTAAACCTGATCCAGAAATATTTTTAAGAGCAGCAGAAGGGTTAAATGTTAAACCAAATAACTGCTTAGTTGTTGAAGATTCAGATGCTGGAATAACAGCAGCACATGCAGCGAGTATGACAGGAGTTCATGTTCCAGATATGAAGATATTAGATGATAAGACAAAGAAGCTAGCGTTTAAAATATGTAAGGAATTGGTTGATGTTAAGAGCGTTTTGGAAGAAATTAAAGAGTATTGAATTTAATTAAGTTTCAGAAAGGAACACTAAATTTATGAGTGAAGAGTTAATAAATTCTTATTGGGGAGTTAATTTAGAAAGTAAAGTAATAAGTCAATCTAGTACGACGCTAACTGTGTTGATGCCAGGAATTGGCTATACATTAGACAGACCTCTTTTAGATTATTCGAAGAAATTAGCTCTAGAGTTAGGTTATGATGTTCTTTCTTTAGAATATGGTTTTCAGATTGCAAGAAAAAACTTGCTTATAGAAAAGGAGCTTCAGCACTTAATAAAAGAATCTATATGTATCTTTAAATCAGCATTAAAAGGGAATTACACCAAGATAGTATTCATATCTAAAAGCATAGGAACTATTGTACATACTCTACTTTGTGATGAGATTAGTGGTTATGAAGTTAAGCATATTTACTTAACGCCTATAGATGATACTTTAGGAGTTGGAATAAAGGAAAATTCGTTAGTAATAAGTGGAACAAATGATCCGCTAATAAATATAGAATCTATTGAAAAAATAAAAAGAATTAATGGTGTAGAGATGATTGAAATAGAAGGAGCTGACCATTCGCTAAATATAAGTAATGATATATTAAGAAGTATAGATGTTATTCGTAAAGTAATTGAGGCTGAAAAGAAATACTTAATATAACAAAAAACATTTAAAGAATGTATTCTTTAAATGTTTTTGAGTCTGTCAAGACTTTCGTGTAAACTTCAAAAAGTAATATGTTTATTTTATAAGGTTGGAGGTAGAATA
>NZ_JAKJJX010000025.1:0-104067 GCF_022320765.1 Clostridium sp. YIM B02569
TTTATTCTACCTCCAACCTTATAAAATAAACATATTACTTTTTGAAGTTTACACGAAAGTCTTGACAGACTCATTTTAGGTAAGATAATGGCTGCTATCTTACCTCGTTTATTAATCCTTTTCTATAGGCTTTGAGCAATAATTTCAAATCTTTAATTTGATTTTTAAGCTCCTTTCCTATGTCTGTATCACCAACTTTTTTTCTGTCTAGTTTTTCTACTATTTGTGTTGAAGATAATATATCCGTTTCTTTACTAAATGCATCTTCAATTGATTTGAAAGGTTGATGAGATATTAGCTGAAGTCCATAGGAATTATAAGTCAATGTGTATCCTGCGAGGCCAGTTTGACTTCTATAAGCTTTAGCAAAGCCACCATCTATAACTATCAGTTTTCCATTACACTTTATTGGGTTTTCTCCAAATTTATTTTTAACTGGAACATGTCCATTTATTATTCGTGATTCAGCTGGATCTAATCCAAATTCTTCAAAAATCATATTACACATTTCTTCAGAATCCCTAAAATTGTAGTAGGGATTTTTCTTTTCTTTATGTGTACTTTTGTCTTTTATAAAGTATCTTTCAAAAGTTGTCATATCTTCTTTTCCAAAAAGAGAAGAACAGGCTCCAGTCCATAAATACCACATTATATCAATACCATATAATTTTTCAGCACTGCCTCTAGTACTGAAATAACCTTCTCTAGCTAAAGAATCAAATTTATCTAGAAGTTTTTTTCCTTTATACTCTTCACCATGAATAGTCATACTTTTAAAAGTTTTATCTTTATTTAAAGGAATACAGCCGTGAAATAAAAGATTAGAATTATAAGTTAAATATAGTCTTCCTTTATTAAATAAAAATAGAACGTGCTTTTGCAATTTATCGCTATTTATAAATGAAATTTGAAGCTTAGAAACCAATTTTTTTTCATCACTCGTAAGTTCAAAAGGATTATTAATATTGATTGTAGGGAAACTTTTGTCGCAAAGCTCATAAGTTATATTGTTTAAAGTTATGGTGCCATCACTATAATTTATCTTATCTAAAAGTAATCTATGATCCATATTAAATTCAGGTCTTCTTTTTATAATTTCATATTCAAGTTTAAATTGAATAATTGTTATGGCTTTATGCATTTTAGAAATAAGCTCAATTTCAGAGGCTCCATATAATGTTTCATCTGTGTTTTTAGGAACGAAAGCTATGCAATTATCATTTTTATAGTGCTTAAGTGCAAAAGTTGCAAGAGGTAATAAATTTATACCGTAAATATCTTCGATGACGTCTAGATTAGAATATCTAGCTGCTATTCTTAAAACATTTGCTATACATGTAGTATTACCTGAGGCAGCACCCATCCACAATATATCATGGTTACCCCATTGTATATCAACAGAATGATAATTTATAAGGGTATCGAGGATTATATCTGGTCTAGGACCTCTATCAAATATATCTCCGATTATGTGTAATCTATCTATTACTAGTCGTTGTATTAATTTAGATAGAGCCACTATGAACTCTTGGGCTCGTTCAATTTCGATAATAGTATTTATTATCCCATCATAATAACCCTGTTTATCATTATTATCAGATTCTTCATGTAATAATTCTTCTATAATGTAGCTAAAATCTGGAGGTAGCGCTTTTCTTACTTTAGATCTTGTATATTTAGAAGATACATGTCTGCATAATTCAATCAACCTATACAGATTAATTTTATACCAATCATTTATATCTTTTTCTTCTCTTAGAACAATCTCTAATTTTTGTTCAGGATAGTATACAAGTGTGGTTAAACTTCTTTTTTCACAGTCCATTAAAGAATTTTCAAATACCTCTTGAATTTTTCTCTTTATAGCCCCTGAACCATTTTTTAATACATGAACAAAAGGCTCATACTCACCATGAAGGTCAGCTAAAAAATGTTCTGTACCTTTAGGTAAATTTAAAATAGCTTCTAAATTAATTATTTCAGTTGATGCCGCTGCAATAGTAGGATATTGCTTAGCAAGCAGACTTAAATATTTTATGTCATCATATTTTTCCATGACATCCTCCTTTTATAAGAAAAAAAGTTTAGTTTAAAAGTAAACTAAACAAATTTCATTTTAAAAGTATACCTATCTCTATGTATATTTTACATTATATAAACTTATAATTCCATAGTAGATTTACAGTTAATGGAATAAAAACTTAATTATATTCCTTTAGGGACATTATTAAGCAATCCTCTTTCAGATAATATATCGTATATTGTTTGAGAGGTTGTATCTTCTAATGTATATCCAAGTAACTTCACTACTGTTTCCAATTTTTCTTCCGATGTAGTTTCAATTTCTAAATATGGGAAGGGACAAAAACTCTTGTCATTAATATCAATTTCAATTAAGCAATCAAGTAATTTATAGCTTTCTCTATATTTTTTATTAGATTCTTTCAGAACTAATCCAAGAGATTTAAATATACCTTCTCCCATAGTTTTGTTATCAATTATAACTTCATTTTCTTCCATGACTTTAAATCTGCCCTGGGATAGCATTTTTTTGGTAGTCATAAAATACACGATTTTATTATTAATCATATCATTTATAGTTCTTATTCTAGCATATCCTTTCTTATCTAAAAGACGTCCATCTTCAAAATCATATATATCATTTACTTGATCTTCCATTTTAACTTTTTCAGCACCATTTGATAATAAAATTTTCCTTATATTTTCAACATCAATATCAACGATCCTGGTTTCTAACTCTTGCATAGAATAGCCTCCTTAGTTAAAGTTAATAAATAATACTTAAAAAGAGTAGATATTTATTTTTATATAATAATATAATATAGCAATTTTAAAAGTTGTGCTAGTAAAATTGATTTATATGGCATATTTATAGTAGAGTCAGAATTATCTAAACAATTATAATAATATGAAGAATATGGTTGCAAGAAATAAAAATATTATTATATAATGAATTCAAAACTGGTAGTATCCAGTTATATTTTCACAAAGATTTATGTAGAAGAATTCAAAGGAAAATTTCAAATGTATCTTAGAAAGCGAAAAACATGGGACAATATATATAGGTGCATTTATATAGTAGGTTAAAAGTTATAAGGACAAATTCTATGTTTTTAATGTGGACTACTTATGAGTGGGGGATAATATTAAATGAAAGGATTACCTAGAAAGGAAGAAGTAATAAAGAGTCTTATTGAGCTTGAAAAGATCAAAGTAAGAGGAATAACAGCAGATGAACTGGGATTTTATATAGGAATAGACCGAACAAATATAAGTAGGTATTTAAACCAATTATATAAGGAAAAAAGGATAAATAAAAAAGAAGGACGACCAGTTATATATAGTAGTATCAAAAGTTACAAGAATGAAATGAATTCAATTAAAAATAAATCGGACATAATCGTGAAAAATATAGATAGCCTTGAAATGCTCATAGGTTCAAATCAGTCACTTAAATTACCTGTACAGCAAGCGAAAGCTGCAATATTATATCCTCCTAGAGGCCTACATACTCTTATTTTGGGTGAAACTGGTGTAGGAAAATCATTATTTGCAGAAGCAATGTACAACTTTGCTAAAGACTCTAAAATAATAGCTTCTGAGGCTCCCTTTATTAGGTTTAATTGTGCCGATTACTCAGATAATCCTCAGTTGGTTGTGGCACAAATATTTGGAGTAAGAAGAGGTGCATTTACAGGAGCAGATACTGATAGAGAAGGTTTGTTAAAAAAAGCTGATGGAGGAATATTCTTTTTGGATGAAGTACACAGGTTATCACCGCAGGGGCAAGAAATGTTATTTACTTTTATAGATAAGGGATATTTTAGGCAGCTTGGAGATACTGAGAAAAAGGTGAAATCTGAAGTGCAGATTATAGCAGCTACTACGGAGAATCCACAGTCATATCTTCTGAAAACATTTACTAGAAGGATTCCAATGGTGATTGTATTACCGACATTAAGAGAAAGAAAATTAGAGGAAAGATATCTTCTTTTAAACGAGTTCATAACAGAAGAATCTATAAGAATAGGAAAGAGCATATATATTAGTAAAAATGCGATTATTTCATTTTTACTATATGATTGTCCTAATAATATAGGGCAATTAAAAAGTGATATACAATTAGCTTGTGCTAAAGCATTTTTAAATTATAAGATTAAGAAAAATAATTATATTTTGGTAGATAAAAGTGATCTGCAACCTAGAATTCAAAAAGGAATAATGAGAATTAGAGAATGCAGAAAAGAAATAGAGAATTTATCTCAAGATATGGCTGATATTTTAAGATTTTCAAGTGAAGATAGTATACTAAAAAATATTGAATTTCATGAAAATCAAATAGAAGGCTCGGAAAATAAAAGTTTTTATTCGATAATAGAAAATAAGATGGAAAACTTAAAGGCACGAGGAATTAATGAGACAGAAATAAATGATATTCTAAATATTGATTTGGAAAAATATTTTAGAAGATATATTAGTAATATCACAACAAATGTTAAAAAAGATGAGATTGCCAAAATTGTAAACATTAAAGTAGCTACGGTTGCAGAAAAAATGTTGAGTATAGCATCTGAAAAGTTAAATAGGGATTTTGACCAGAAAGTTTATTTTGGGTTAGCACTTCATTTACAGGGAAGCATCGAAAGGATTAATTCAGGAAAAAAGATATATCATCCTAAGCTTAATATTATAAGGGTGGAAAATAGAGAAGAATTTGCTGTGGCCATGGATATTATAAAAATTGCAGAAAAAGAATTTCATATAGATATCCCATTAGATGAAATAGGCTATATAACTATGTTTTTGGCTGCATGTAATGATGAAAATAGTGAACAATTAGAGAAAAAGGTGAGAGTTCTAGTAATGATGCATGGAACAAGTACAGCTAGCAGCATGGCTGAGGTAGCTAATTCTTTAATAGGAGAAGAATATGTGCAAGCTCTAGATATGCCACTAACTATGAAGGCGGAGGATATGCTAGAGAAAGCTAAGAAAAAAGTTAAAGAAATATATAATGAAAAAGGGATGTTGTTACTTGTTGATATGGGGTCATTGGTTAATTTTGGAGGTATAATTAGTAATGAATTAGAAATAAAAATTAAAACCATAGATATGGTTACAACATTAACTGTTATAGAGGCAGGAAGTAAAGCTTTTAATGGGAGAAGCTTGGATTCAATATATAATTTATGCAGAGATATTGGAAAGTCCTCTATGCAAGTTTCTAAGGAAGACAATAAATACAATAAAGAACTAGTTATAATAACTACATGCTTTACAGGCGAAGGAGCAGCAGAAAGAATAAAAATAAGAATAAGTAATAATTTAAAGAATATAGAAAAAGTAAAAATTATACCGCTTAATATTTCTGATAGGGAAGAGTTTTTTAGAAAAGTAAATAGGTTAAAAGAGAAGTTTATAATATTAGCAGTTGTAGGAACTATAAAGATAGTTATTGAAGATGTTCCGTTTATATCAGCACAAGATGTTTTTTTGAGTGAGGGAATAAATTATTTGGAGAATTTAATTGACATCGAGTATGACTTTTTAAAAGTCAGAAAAGCATTGAGTAGTCAATTAAATGAATTAAATTCAATAAAGGTATTTTCAGATATTAGAGATGTAATAAGAAAAATAGAAGAAAATTTAAAAGTGAGAATTCAGCATGATGCACAGATAGGAATTTTAATTCATATCACTTTTCTTATAGATAAATTAAAGCATGGTGGTCAAGAATTAAAATTCAAAGATTTAGAAAATTATCGGCATATGCATAATAGTGAATTTTCATTGATTAAGAAAATTTTAAAGGACTTGGAGCGTGTATATAATATAAATATAGGAGATAATGAAATAGCTTATATAGTGAGAATTGTTAAGGAAAATATAATTACTGTGTAATAGCCAAAGCAGTGTGTAAGTTAAATTACACACTATTTTTTTTTGTTGCACACTTTGATTCATGAATTGTGTGACTATGAGATGATTTATATTTATTTGTGTATAAATATAATATTGGTATAAAACTTGCTTTATATAATAGTGTAATAGATGAGTGCTAGTAAATAAAAATATTCAAGGAGAGGTTAAAAATGAAGAATATATTATTAGTTTGTTCAGCCGGAATGTCCACAAGTTTATTAGTTTCGAAAATGGAAAAGGCAGCTGAAGAAAAAGGGATTGAATGTAATATAAAAGCTGTAGGAGAGGCAGATGTTAAAGAATATATAGGTAAGATAGATGTTTTGTTACTGGGGCCTCAAGTTAGATTTTTATTATCAAAATTTAAAGCTAATTTATCGGATAAGAATATATCCGTAGAAGTAATTAATACAGTTGATTATGGAACAATGAATGGAGAAAAAGTCTTAGAAAGAGCTCTAGATCTTATAAAAAATAAATAATTGAAAAGGAGAGAAACATTGTGGAAGAAACAATAATGAATCTTATAGTGCATAGCGGAGAAGTTAGAAGTTATTCAATGGAAGCTATTCAATGCGCTAAAAGTGGGAATATAGATGGAGCAAGAAAATTAATTGAACAAGCAGAAGCAGAATTATTAAAAGCACATAATGTTCAAACATATTTAATACAAAAGGAAGCACGAGGAGAAAAAACAGAAGTTTCTTTACTTATGATTCATGCTCAGGATCACTTTATGACTAGTATGACATTAAAGTCTATGGCAGTTGAAATTATAGAAATACATGAAAAATTTAATAACAATATATGTTAGTCTAATTATTTATTTACTTAAAGTTAAGGAAAAGGTAGTGATAGTATGAAATACATCATAGGTGTCGATGGTGGAGGAACAAAAACAGAAGCAGTAGCTTATGACTTTCAAGGAAATATTATAGTTACTTCTGTAAAAGGATTCGCAAATTTGCTAAATAATAGAGAAAAAGCACTAAATAATATAGTAGATTCAATAAGAGAAATAATGGATGTTCTTAAAGAAGACGAACTTGTAGGTTTATATCTTGGCATTGCAGGATCGGAAGTCGGAGATAATGCAAAAATTATAAAAGATACAATAAAAAATGAACTTAAGACTGACTGTGTACTTATGAACGATGCTGAAATAGCCCTAAAAGCTATGTTAAGGGGGAATGATGGAATATTGACAATAGCAGGGACTGGATCGATAGCATTTGGAGTTAAAAATAATTCAAGTGTAAGGTGTGGGGGATGGGGCAACTTATTAGGAGATGAAGGGAGTGGATATAAAATATCAATTGATGCTATAAAAAGAATGATATTTGAAGAAGAAAATTCTTTACCCAAATCAGAATTAACTACGAGAATTATGAAAAGGTTAGGTGCTAAATCAATAGGCGAAGTAGTAACTTTTGTATATTCCTCTACTAAGGACGAGATAGCATCTTTGGCAGAAGTAGTTTCAATATTGGGCGAGGAAGGAAATAAGATAGCTGAAGAAATATTGGTTAATGAAGGCGTAGATTTGGCTAAGACTGTTATAAATGTGTATAGAAAATTAAAATTTGAAAGCTGCTCTATTGCCTTGGTTGGTGGGGTTATAAGAAAAGCAAAGATATTAAGGAAATCTTTTGAAAAGTACCTAAGAGAAAATATAGTTATTGAGTATATAGTAGATGATGAAATTTCACCTACAATTGGTGCTTATTATATTAATAAAGCGAAGAGAGAAAGTAATGTTTAGGAAAATATTATACTAGACTATATAGAGCCATGGATGAGTTTTGACTTTATTTCAAATAAATCTTAGATATGGGGAGGAAATAATTATGAATAAATTTTTTGAATGGATGGAGGAGCACTTTGTTCCAATTGCATTTAAGATTGGTTCGCAAAGACATTTAGTAGCTATACGTGACGGATTTGCTACAATAACACCTATTATAATGGCTGGTGCATTTGCAGTATTGTTCAATAATATAGGATTTCAATGGTATCAAAATTTCATGGATTGGCTATTGCCAGCAGGTTGGAAAAGCTGGGGAGGATCTATATGGAATGGTTCTTATGCAATTATGTCAATATTAGTTGTATTTACGATATCATATCATTTAGCAAGATCGTATGATAAGGATGGCTTAGGAGCTGGAATAGTATCAGTTGCGGCATCGATGATCCTATATGCAACGACACCAGATGGAGGAGCATTTCCATTAACTTTTTTAGGGGCACAAGGTTTATTTATTTCATTGATAGTATCATTAGTATCTACAGAGATTTTCGTAAAGTTAATCGGCAATCCTAAATTAGTAATAAAAATGCCTAGTGGAGTACCACCAGCAGTTTCGAAATCATTTGCAGCATTGTTACCAACAATAATAATTTTAGCATTAGCAGCGGGAATTAAGGAATTATTTATAGTTATGAGTGTACCAGATATACATCAGGCATTATTCTTTACTCTACAGAAACCATTACAATTAATTGCAGGAAGCTTTTTAGGAGTATTTGTAATAGTATTATTGGTACATGTATTATGGTTTTTTGGTTTACATGGTTCAAATATACTAGCACCAGTAATAAATGCATTATTACTTCCATTACTTTTAGCTAATACAGAAGCAATAACAAATGGATTACAGCCAGAAAATATATTAAATAGTCAATTCTTAGATTCATATGTAAATATGGGAGGAGCAGGAACTTCAATAGCTTTATTAATTGCAATATATGTATTAGGTAGAAAAGCAGGTGCACAACAAAGGGCCATTGCAAATTTAGGTATAGCACCAGGAATATTTAATATAAATGAACCAGTAATATATGGTGCACCAATAGTTTTAAATCCGATCTATTTTATTCCGTTTATATTATCTCCTATAGCCTCATTAACCATAGCATATATATTAACAGTCATTGGGTTTGTTCCAAAGGTAGCAATAATGGCAACATGGACAACACCGCCAATTTTGGGAGCAATTATATCTACAAACTCAATCATGGGTGGAGTTACAGCTCTTATTTGTCTAATTGTAAGTATATTAATATATCTTCCATTTGTATATGTTGCTGGAAGGCAAGAATTAAGAAAAGAAAATGTAAAATAGGAATTTTAATAAAGGATTCTAGGATAGTTATTAATAATGTCTCTTAGTAGAATATTATTAATACTCTATATTGAATATTGAGTAATAAATGGAATTTTAATTAATATATTTATATTAGTCCATTTATTACATTTGTGAGTTATGAAATGTAGCAGATTCTTAGGAATCTGCTTTCTATTTATATATTAAGATTTCTTAAATCTGTGCTTTACAATAAATAATATATTAAGCTATTATTAATATATTAGATTTATATGGTTTAAAAGAATCATAATAGATACTAACGGCTAAGGATAAGTAAGGTATTTAAATAATAAGGTTAATGATAGAATCGTTTTATAAGATTAATAAGGTCATTTATATTTTCTAAATAATGTATTAATTTAGATGATAAGTGATTTGCTAAAGATTAGAAAGTTCTATAAATAATAAAAAGGGTGGTCATATGAGTAAAATTATTGATCCAGCAACTATAATAAAATCTTATAACAACAATATAGTTTCCGTAAACATGAATGGAAAGGAAAGAATACTTTTTGCAAAGGGAATTGGATTCGGTAGAAAGTCTGGAGATGCCATTGAAAAGGGTACTGAGGTTGAAAAGATATTTGTTATTGAAGATGAGGATAACTTAAGAAACTTTAAACAAGTAATTGAAAACGTTGATGAAGAATTTTTTGTGCTATGCGAAAAGATGATATCATATGTCGCAAATGAATTGAAAGAAAATTTGGATGAGAGAATACACGTCGCATTAGTAGATCATTTGAATTTTGCAGTGAAAAGGCTTTCGGATAAAGAAGAAATAGAAAATCCATTTCTTATGGAAATTAGAGCATTATATCCACAAGAATATTCGTTAGCAGAAAAAGTTGCGGAAGTTTTACAAAATGAAAAAAAGGTAAGAATTCCAGAAGGAGAGATTGGATTCATAGCATTACATATCCATTCTGCTAGAAATTCAGGTAAACTATCCAATACTATAAAGAATACACATTTGATAAACTCAGTAATTGAATACGTAGAAGCAAAAACTGAAATAAAAATAGACAAAACATCGTTAGACTATGCCAGATTTCTAACACATTTGAGATTTGCAATTAAAAGAATTTTAAATGACATATCTATTGAAAATGACTTTATAAAAGAAATAAAATCAAAATATAAATTATCATATAAAGTATCTAAGGGTGTAGCAAAAATATTAGTTTTAAAGCTAGAAAAGAAAGTTTCAGATGATGAAATAGCATATCTAGCAATGCATATAGAGAGATTTAGAAAAGCTACAATAAAACTCTAATTAAAATGGCTAACATATTAATAAAAACATGTTAGCCATTTTTTTTATAAAGTAAAAGTAATTACTTCATCTTCTCCAGCAACAACTTCTTTATCAATATTTGAATTTAAATCCTTGATTATATCCATGTTTGTAACAAGGACTGGGGTGATCAAAGAAAAACCTTTTCCTAAAATAAAATCCCTATCTATTTTTATAATTGGAGTCCCAGCTTTAACTTTAGTTCCAGCTTTAGCTAATTGTTCAAAACCTTCACCATTTAAAGAAACAGTATCGATACCTATATGAACTAATAACTCAGCTCCATTATCAAGAGTAATTGCAAATGCATGCTTTGTATTAAATACTAATGTTAAGGTTCCGTCAGCAGGTGAAACTACTATATCTCCAGTAGTATCTATTGCAAGCCCGTCTCCAGCCATTTTTTCTGCAAAAACTTTATCTGGCACTTTTGATAAATCTATTGTTTTACCAGTTATAGGTGCAACTAATTTTGCTTCTTTATTTGAGTCCTTTGAATTCTTCTTAAAAAAATTAAACATACTTAATATTCCCGATTAAACAGGAACAGTCACTTCCTTTCATTCTGTTATTTATTGGTAATAAAAAAGCATAAGTTTCCGAATTACGCAAACTTATGCCTGATTAAACAGTAACACATTTATGTACTAATTATATTATTTCATACAATTAGTGTCAACAATAAAAAAATAAAAAAGGGTATTGACTATAGAATAAAAATAGAATAATATGAGTGTATAAGAATACGATCTTTGGCGTGTAACCGATTAAATCAGGGCATTAGCTGAAAGGGATAATATAATTTATCCTTTTCAGCTTTTTTATTTGCTGAAAAGGATACATGTCCATAAGAATTATAATGCATTTAGGGATATAACAATCCTTAAAATAAATTTTATTAATTATTATGGAAGGGGAATTATATTATTATGATGAAGTATTTACAAAAATTAGGAAAATCCTTAATGCTTCCAGTAGCTTGTTTACCCGTTGCAAGTATTTTAATGGGTCTTGGTTATTGGCTTGACCCTACAGGCTGGGGAGCAAATAACATTGCTTCAGCTTTTATGCTAAAAGCAGGTAGTGCTTTAATTGACAATATGGGAATTTTGTTTGCAATTGGTGTAGGTGTAGGAATGTCAGATGATAATGACGGTACAGCAGGACTTGCAGGACTTGTTTCATGGCTTATGATTACAACATTATTATCTACAGGAGCTGTAGCAATGTTTAAGGGAATTGATGTTAAAGAGGTAGCGCCAGCATTCGCTAAAACTCAAACACAATTTATTGGTATTTTATCAGGTTTAATAGGTGCAGCCTGTTATAACAGATTTAAAAGTGTTAAATTACCAGATGCATTGGGATTCTTTAGTGGAAAAAGATGTGTCGCAATTGTAACCGCAGCATATTCAATAGTTGCATCTATAGTATTATTCTTTGCATGGCCTCTTATTTATGGTGCATTAGTAGCATTTGGTGAAGCTATTGTATCAACAGGTGCAGTTGGATCTGGTATTTATGCATTCTTCAATAGATTATTAATACCATTTGGTCTTCACCATGCATTAAACTCAGTATTCTGGTTTGATGTAGCTGGAATTAACGACCTTGGTAACTTCTGGTCAGGTAAAGGAACACAAGGAGTAACTGGTATGTATATGACTGGATTCTTCCCAGTAATGATGTTTGGATTACCAGCAGGAGCATTAGCTATGTACCATACAGCTAAAGATAAGAAGAAGAAAGCGGTATATGGTTTATTATTAGCAGCAGCAATATCTTCATTCTTCACAGGTGTTACAGAACCATTAGAATTTGCATTTATGTTCTTAGCTCCAGGTTTATATGTTCTTCATGCTGGATTAACAGGAATTTCAGCATTTGTATGTACATTATTACCAGTAAGAGCTGGATTTAACTTTAGTGCTGGATTTGTAGATTGGTTCTTAAGTTTCAAAGCTCCTATGGCAGAAAATCCAATAATGTTAATCCCAATAGGTTTAGTATTTGCAGTAATCTATTATGTAACATTCCGTTTTGCAATTACAAAATTTAATTTAAAGACACCTGGTAGGGAAGATGATGATGCTGAAGAACTAAATGTAAAACTTGCGAATAATGATTATACTCAAGTGGCAGCTGTAATATTAAAGGGTGTTGGAGGAAAAGAAAACGTAGTATCTATAGATAATTGTGTAACTAGATTACGTTTAGAAATTAAAGATCAAGCTGCTGTAGATGAAAAAGTTATTAAATCAGCAGGTGTATCTGGAATAATAAGACCAGGAAAAACAAGCGTACAAGTTGTTGTAGGAACACAGGTGCAATTTGTAGCAGATGAATTTAAAAAATTATGTAAGTAAATTTGAAGATCAATAATTAGATTAGGAAAATTATCTGATTAATAAATTAAGAATATTTAAAAATGTGGAAAAGAGATTGATGATATAAGAAATTAAGTTTTATATCAGACTCTTTTCCATTTTTTTTGTATGCTTTAAGGCTTTTTTTTAATTTACTTAAAGTTTATAATATCTAATGTATAAATTTATTTGGTGGTGAAAATATGGAATACATAAATGAGATTAATATAAATGAAGCAGTTATTCATATATTAGATAGTAATGGGGAAGAACCTATTTTAAACGAGTATAGTTTGGAATTAAATGAAGATATATATTTTTTCTTACATAAACATTTAGAAAAATGTTTTAAGGATGAAGAACTTAAATATGGAAAGTTTAATCCAGAAAGAAACATAGTTAAAGAAGTATCCCAGGATTATCTGACTGGAGTAGACAATAATTTAGTTAAACTATCTAAAGAATTAGCTAGGCAGCTATTCATAATAATGAAAGGAAATGTGAATATCCCATCTGGAGATTTAATAATAGTGTCTCTAACTACAGATCAAGGTCCAATGATAGGAATACTTAAGATGGATTATGTTAAAAATTTTACTCATGAAGTTCAATTTATAGATCAGAAAATAGGTATAGGGATAGTACCTCAAGCAGCAGGACTTCCAGGAAGTGGGCAAAGAATTCAAAAAGCTGCATTTATTAAACCAATTATAGAAGAGGATAAATATAACTTAATGATTTTAGATAAGCAAAAAGGTAGTAAGGAAGATGAGTATGGAGCAAATTATTTTATAAACACATTCTTAGGTGCAAGCATTGTTACAAATGAAAGAGATATGACCAAAACTTTTGTAAAAGCAGCGGAAAACTGGACTAGAGAAAATGTTACAAATGATGCAGGAAGAGCAGAAGAGATTAGGACTGCAATAAAAACTAAATTAAAAGAAGAAGATTCTATTAATATAGATGAGTTTTCGGCTGAATTATTTAATGAGCACCCTCAAGCGAAAGAAGAGTTTTCAACTTATATAAAACAACAAGGACTTCAGGAAGAAGTTGCTGTTGATAAAACGTGGGTTGAGAAAAAATTAAAAAGGGTCAGACTTAATATTGATAAACAAATTGATTTATATATCAATGAAGAGACATACCACGACCCTAGTAAGTTTGAGATACAAAGAAACGGTGATGGAACTATTAATTTAATAGTAAAAAATGTGATTAATTATATAGAAAAGTAGATAACTAGGCTCTATGATTTGTTGCTATTTGCTTTATATTTGAGAAAGTAAAGGCTCTAAATAGTTTACTTTGTGCTGGCTGATTCACAGCAGGTTTTTAAGAATCTAATATATTTATATTGTGCAACCCACATATAAATATATTAGATTTTTATTTTATATGAATTTATTACCGGTATTTTTTTCTGTAATCAGAAGGTGATATGCCTAAGTTCTTGGCAAAGACCCTACTAAGATAAAATCCGTTATCATATCCGCATTTTGAAGCAATACAATCTAATGTATCTTCGGTTCTGAGCAATAATACTTGAGCTCTTCTTAATCTTAAAGAAGTTATATATTCAATAGGAGTGGTTCCTATACACTTGTGAAATCGTCTAGTAAACTGAACAGAACTAAGTCCTAGCGAAGCTGAAAAATCTTTGATTTTAATGGATTCATAAGCATATTTATTTAAGTACTTTAATGAATAGTTTATAATTTCATCCTGAACAAAGTTTTTTGGGGAGCCGCTATACTGTGTTTCTATATAATATAATTTCATAATATCGCTTATCAATGAGCTTTTCCATTGGTTTAATTCAATATTGTTATTGTGACTATATAGCTTTAAATAGTAGTACATATTATTGAGTCTTTTTAAATCTGATACAGATATTTTACCAACTGGAAAAGATAAAGTATCATCTTCAGAATTTATTGAAAAGTTTATGAAGTGAAATGTAAGAGTGGTAATGACCTCCCTTTTGAAAATTATTCCAGGTGGGCAAATTACAATATCACCAAATTTACCTTTTCCTTTATGAGATTCAACTTCGTAACTGCATTCACCATCTTCAATAGCGTAAAGTACCCAGTTTGAATCTATGTCTTCATCCAATAAAAAATGTTCTTTTTTATCCCAAAAAATATGTTGATTAATATTTACGTTAAGATTATTTAAATCAAACATCAATAAGCCTCCTTTAAGAGCTAAGAAGATTATGCCATAGAAGAATTATAAGAAAATAGAAGTGAAATGTAAACATTTAAAAAATAATTAAAGTGATAATATCTGTATTTATATAGAGATTTTGATTGCAGAGTATGTGAATGCTAGATGTTCATTTTTTTAGATGTTTATATTTTGTGTAAATAATAATTGTTATATCAAGTATATGAAATAAAGTATATGCAGATGATACGTTAGTGAATTCAAAAAATCAGCACCCTAATATATTATAAAGATATAATCAGTAAGAGGTGGGATAAGCTATAGTCTTCCTATAAAGCTGATTATGAAAAAATAATACAATGCATTGTAAATATTAAAACACTAAATAGATGTAGACATTTAGGATTAATATATCTATAAAGGGAGCGAATTATGAATTACAAAAATGTAAAAAAGGATATAACCGTAATAGGTGGTGGTTTAGCAGGTGTGTGTGCAGCTATTTCTGCCGCTAGAAATGGTAAAAGTGTTTCTTTAGTACAAAATCGCGGAATTTTAGGCGGAAATTCTAGTAGTGAAATTCGTGTATGGGTATGTGGAGCAACAAAACATGGAGTAAACAGATATGCCAGAGAAACTGGAATTATGGGAGAATTGTTTTTAGAAAATCAGTATCGCAATCCAGATGGAAATCCCTATTTTTGGGACATGCTACTATTAGAAAAGGTAAAAGATGAAAAAAATATTTCTTTATTTTTAAATACAGAAGTGTCAGAAATCGATGTAATTGAAGGAGAAAAAGAAAATAAAATAAAATCTGTGACAGGGTGGACAATTGGATCAGAAACTAAGACAAAATTTGAAAGTGAGGTATATCTAGATTGTTCCGGAGATGGATTTATTGGAGCATTAGCTGGTGCTAAATATAATTTAGGGAGAGAATCAAGATATGAATATAATGAATTATTGGCGCCAGAAAAAGAAGATAAAATTTTATTAGGAAGTACTATATTATTTTATACTAAAGATGCTGGACATCCAGTTAAATTTATTCCACCTAATTTTGCAAAAGATATAAGTAAAACCAGTATTCCAAAGAATAGAGTTATAAAATCCAATGACTCAGGTTGCTGCTATTGGTGGATAGAACTAGGCGGAGAAGTTGATATAGTAAAAGACAATGAAATAATAAGAGATGAGTTATGGACACTAGTATATGGAATATGGGATTATATAAAAAATTCGGGAAATTATGATGCAGACAATCTAACATTAGAGTGGGTTGGGTCAATTCCAGGTAAAAGAGAATATAGGAGGTTTATAGGAGATTACGTTTTAAATCAAAATGATATTATTGAACAGACCGAATTTGATGATAGAATAGCTTTTGGTGGTTGGTCAATAGATCTTCATCCTGAGAAAGGAATATATGAGGAAAGCTGTGGCTCGAGAAATATACAAGCTGATGGAGTATTTCATATACCGTTTCGTTCCACATATTCTGTAAACGTATCGAATTTGATGTTTGCTGGAAGAAATATTAGCGCATCACATATAGCTTTTGGAGCAACTAGAGTTATGGCAACTTGCGCTACAATAGGAGAAGCTGTTGGATTAGCGGCAGCAATGTGTGTAGAAGACAAAATTATTCCTAGGGATTTATATATGAAGCATATAAAGAAATTACAGCAGATTTTATTAAGACAAGATGGATCTATTATAGGAATAAAAAATGAGGACATGAAAGATAAGGCTAGATCAGCAGCTATTATGGCATCTACATTATTAAAGAAAATTGAAGTCGTAAATTCTAACGATGAATATAGGTTGACTACAGATATAGGAATTTTATTTCCAATAGAAAACAGAGTTGAAGATGTAGAAATACTAATTTCTAGCTTAGAACAGACTACATTGGAAGTAGAACTTTGGGATACAGGCAGAGCAGAAAACTATATTCCTAAAAATCTTTTGAAGAAGAAAAAAGTACAAGTGGAAAAAGGAAGAAATCAATGGGTTAAGAGCGACTTTGTATTGGAATCAGAAGTGGCAAGAAATCTATTTTTGGTTGTAAAGGCTAATGATAAAGTTACAATACATTTATCTTATGAACAATTAACAGGTGTACTTTCATTTACTAAAAAGGCTATAGAAAATACAAATCTTGATGATTATATTGGTATAAATCCAATTGTTGAGTGGTCTATGAAAGAAATGGCTAGAAAAGAATTTTGCTTTAGAATTCATGGTGAAACAAATGCATATTCTCCTAGTAAAATTATAGATGGTTACTCAAGACCTTATGGGGGTCCTCATATGTGGATATCAGAAGATATTAAAGATACAGATGAGTGGATACAACTTGAATGGGAAAATGATATTGAAATTAACGAAATTCATATTACATTTAACGATGATGTAAACGAAGATCTTATAAATCTTCATCATCATTACACTGATTTTTCTGTAATGCCTGAATTAGTAAAAGATTATAAGGTTTCCATATGGAAGGATAACAAATGGGAAGTTATTGCATCTAAGAAAAATAATCGTAAGCGAAAAGAAATATTTAAAAATATAGGTAAGATTTTAGCAAATAAAATTAGAGTTACCATTGAATCAACAAATGGATGCAGGAAAGCTGAGATAATTGAGGTAAGAGTATACTAAGATATGCTTTAAGAAGGCGCAATTAGAAAATAGCAAGTCAATCTTACAAGCTTATTTTCCACTATACTGTTTCAGAAAATTATCACAAGGCCAGAGGTAAGAGCAAGCTACTATGTATTAGGATTAAAAATAATAATAATATTTTGGAACTGCTATTTTCTTTAATTCGTCTAAATAGAGAATAATTTATTTAAAGATAGGAAGGAATAAAGAGTATGAATATAAATAATAATTATAAGACTAATTTAACTGAAGAGAAGCCAACTAGAGTAAGATACTTAGTATTAGCTCTAATATTTATAAATATAGTAATAAATTATATGGATCGTTCAAATATATCTGTAGCAGCATCTCATATGTCGAAAGACTTGAAATTATCAACTGTTCAAATGGGATTAATATTTTCAGCGTTTGGATGGGTATATGCTGCATTGCAAATACCTAGCGGATACTTAGTTGATAGATTTAAGCCTCGTGTTGTATATGCATGTAGTTTATTTATATGGTCATTAGCTACATTGTTACAAAGTATTGTAGGTGGATTTGGATCACTTTTAGGTTTACGTTTATCTATAGGATGTTTTGAAGCACCAGTTATGCCAGCAAGCAATAAAGTGGCATCAAGTTGGTTTCCTACAAATGAAAGAGCATCTGCTATTGCAATATACTCTTCAGCTCAATTTGTTGGATTGGCATTTGTAAGTCCATTACTATTTATATTAGAGGATAAGTTTGGTTGGAAATTCTTATTTATACTTACAGGACTTGTAGGGATAGCATGGTCAATTGTTTGGTATGCATTATACAGAGATCCAAGTAAAAGTAAACGTATAAATAATGCTGAGCTAAATTATATCAAAGAAGGTGGAGGTATAGTAGAAGATGAGGATGTAGATAATTCGACTGCTAAGGAAAAATCTCAATTCAAATTTAGTGATTTAAAGATGATGTTTTCTAACCGTAAGCTTATAGGAATATATATTGGTCAATTCACTATATCATCAACATTTTGGTTTTTCTTAACCTGGTTTCCAACATATCTTGTAGAATATAGACATTTAAGTTTTATAAAATCAGGTTTTGTGTCATCAGTACCATATTTGGCTGCATTTTGTGGAGTTTTAGTTTCAGGTTTTGTATCAGATAAACTTATAAAAAAGGGAGTCTCTATGGGAGTAGCAAGGAAAACCCCAATAATTATTGGATTATTATTAACAACAACTATAATTGGAGCAAATTTTGTTGATAGCACTCCATTAATAGTAATGTTCATGGCTATAGCATTTTTCGGCAATGGGCTAGCAACTATTACTTGGATATTTGTATCATTATTGGCACCTAAAAATTTAGTTGGATTAGCAGGTGGGGTATTTAACTGCACTGGAGCATTATCATCAATAGTAATTCCAATCGTGATAGGTATTATTGTATCAGGAGGTAATTTTACTCCAGCAATAGCTTTGATAGGTATTTTAGCTTTAATAGGAGCATTATCATATATATTTATAGTAGGAAAAATAGAAGAAAATAATTAGAATTAAATAATTAAGTTTTACATTTAATTTTGGATGAGATAAAAGTTAGTGCTAGTTACCAGCATTAACTTTTATCTTTTATTTTTAGATAGATTTAATTTACATATTTAAAACTTATTTTAAATAAAATAATAGATATAAAATTTTATATTTAGATAAAGTACATGTTATATGAATTTTGAGGAATAATATTCTAGAAGTTATTTAGTACATCGTTAAGAAATTTGCAAATACTTTTATTTGCTTTCTTAGGTGTTTTAGTACGGAGGAGAATATTTATGAAGAAAAAAAACAAAGGATTATCTGCTTGGCAGCTCACAATGATGGCTTTGGGAAGCATAATAGGAGGATCGTTTTTTCTTGGCTCAGCGGTGGCTATTAATGCTGCAGGACCATCTGTTTTGATATCCTATATATTGGGAGGAATTTTAGTATACTTTATACTTTATGCTTTATCTGAAATGACTGTTGCAAATCCACATTCAGGATCTTTTAGGACTTTTGCATCAGAAGCTTTTGGGCCTGGAACAGGATTTGTTGTTGGCTGGGTTTACTGGATTGGTATGGTGCTTTCAATGTCTAGTGAGGCTACTGCTATATCAATTTTATTGAATGAATGGATTCCGAATATATCAATAGCTATAGGAGGAACTATAATTATTGTTGGTGTAACTTTGCTTAATCTTTTAGGGGCTGATAAATTAAGTAAGCTCACTAGTGGTCTTTCAGCTATAAAACTTTTTGCAATAATTTCATTTATAATTATATCTTTTCTACTTGTTACTGGAATAATTCCGGGAAGAACAGCGGTAGGAGCAGGAGAGCTTATGAGAGAGCCTTTTATGTCAAGTGGCATAGGAGGTATTGCAGGAGGAATGCTTATAGTAGTATTTGCTTATGCTGGTTTTGAAATAATAGGATTAGCAGCCTCAGAAGCTGATGATCCAAGAAAAACAATACCAAAAGCAATTAATTATACAGTTGTAAGTCTTATATCACTCTACATAATTTCTCTTATAGCATTACTTCCTTTAATTCCTACAGCAGATTTAAGCGAAAATATAAGTCCAATGGTTGCGGCTCTTGATAGATTGGGAATTACATGGGCTGGAAATGTAATTAATTTAGTACTTATTACAGCTATACTTTCTGCATCTCTCGCTTCTATGTTTGGGATTGCAAGAATGCTAAGATCACTTGCAGATGAAGGTGATGCTCCTAAGTTTTTGAAGGATAAAGGTGATATTCCTTACAAGGCTATAGTATTTTCCGGAATTTCAATGCTTTTAGGATTAGGATTTGGATTACTATTTCCTAGAATATATCTGTTTCTAGTAACGGCAAGTGGATTTTCGCTACTTTTTACTTACGCAGTAATTATGGCAACGCATATAAGATTCCGTAAAAGAAATGGATGTCCTCCAGATGGGAAATGTCAAATGCCTGGATTTCCGTATACATCTTGGATTGGACTAATAAGTATGATTGTTGTTATTTTTAGTATGCCTCTTATATCTGATCAAGCACCAGGACTTATAGTAGGATTGATAATGATAGCTCTATTTTCATCAATTTATATGATAATGAAATATTTTAGGAACACTGAAAAGAATAAAAATAGCTATGCAAGAGTTAGCAATAAAATGAACCGTTCAAAACTGATGACAGAATTTTCAGAAGAAGTTGCAGATGACAACGAATCAAAGCGAAATAATAATCAAAAAAGCCAATGTAAAAAATGCAGTAAGAAATAGATTAAAATGAAAAAAATATAATTTCTAAATAATATAATTCATTCTTTACAAAATTATTTGAGATGGTATCTGATAGTCTAAGATAAATATTAGTAAATTAGATTTTTAGAACATATATAGTAAATAAAATAAAGATATCCTTTAAATGCTTAACTTTGGGATTAAGTATTTGAAGGATATTTTTATTCTAAATTTTTTAATAATACGGATTTATACAATATTAGTTTTATCGCCTACAATAATATTGAAACTTACTTTCTCTAGATTTACTTATAGAATATTCATATATTCTACTATTAGTCAAATACCCTATATTTTCAATCTGCATTACAACAGACTCATTGGGTAAATCTAATAAATTACTCTCATATTCATTTAATTTTGTAGGGCTCACAGTTCTAATACCGTGACTAATCTTATAATCATATTGGGACTCAATATACGAAAGTAAACTAGATTCACAATCTTCTGTCTTAAGGTTTGGAAATAGGGAGTATGGCATGTAAATCTCTTCTGTATGAATAGGATGGGACTCTATATAACGAACTCTTTTTATAAGCCAAACATGAGAATTTACTTCTACCTGCAATAATTTGCTAAGTTCCTCAGATGAATCAATAAGTTTAAATTCATTAACATTTGATTTTATATTATCCGAATTGTAGTAATCAGAAAGAGAGGATAAAAAAAGAATGCTGTTATTATAATGATTAATATCATTAACATAAGTTGAGCCATCAATTGATTTAATCAAATATGACCTTTCAATTAAATGAGCTATTGCTTTTCTTATAGTATGCCTATTACATTGATATTTGATTGCTAGCTGAGTTTCAGATGGAATACGAGATGATACTAAGAGCTTTCCAGAAGTAATTTTTTCAATCAAGTCGTTAATAATATAATCACTTTTCAAATTTACTCACCTCGTAATAGATAAAAATTATTTAAATATATTATAGCATAATCAAAAAAATTGTTGTATAGACAGGTGATGAAAGTTAGATTTAATAAATATAAAATGTGATTAAAGCCTTAAATGCTTTGTATAAAGATAAGAGGAGAGTGTAATTTATGAATAAAAAAAATATAAACATAATTCCTGATAATTTCTTTTGGGGAAGTGCGGTTACATCATTTCAAAGTGAGGGAGCATGGAATGAAGGGGGAAAAGGAATTTCTATAGTAGATAAAAGAGAAATAAAAGAAGGTTTTTCTAATTGGGAAGTAGCCGTTGATTTCTATCATAGATATAAAGAAGATATAGCATTGTTTAAGGAGCTAGGAATAAATAGTTATCGTACAAGTATCTCATGGACAAGAATTATTCCAGATGGAGAAGGTGAAGTTAACGAAGAAGGGATAAGTTTTTATAATAATTTATTTGATGAATTATTAGCTAATGGAATAGAGCCAATTATAACACTTTACCATTTTGATTTACCAGAGGCGTTAGCGAAAAAATATAATGGATTTGCATCAAGAAAAGTTGTAGATTTATTTGAGAAATATGTAGGAGTAGTATTTGAAAGATTCAAAAATAAAGTAAAATACTGGATAACATTCAATGAGCAAAATTTAGTTATTCCGCGTATGGAGTTGTGGGGAGTAAAAGTAAGTAATAATGTTAATAAAGAAGCTTTAGCGTATCAAGTATGTCACAATGTGTTTATAGCTCATGCTAAAGCAACTAAACTGATGCATGAAATAATTCCAGATGGAAAAATGGGCGGAATGGTTACTTATATGACAACATATCCAATGACGTGTAAACCTGAGGATGCATTAGCAAACTTAAAAGTAAAAGAGCTCTTTAATGATCTCTATTTTGATGTATTTGCTAATGGTGAATATCCAACATATGTGACAAGTAGGTGGAAAAGTAGAGACATAAAGCCAATACTCGAAGACGGAGATGAAGAGTTATTAAAAGAAAATACAGTGGACTATTTGACATTTAGTTATTATCAAAGTTCAACTGTAAAAGATGATCCGGAATATACGGAGAGTATAGTAAAAGGAATGACACCAAATCCACTATTAAAGAAAAATGAATGGGGATGGGCTATTGATCCTATAGGTTTTAGAATAGCTTTAAAAGAGATATATGCAAGATATAAAATGCCAATCTTTGTAACTGAAAATGGAATTGGTGTTAGAGAAGAATTGAATGAAAATAAAACCGTAGAGGACGATTATAGAATAGATTATTTGAGAGCACATATAGAGCAAATGAAATTAGCTATGGAAGAAGGCGTAGATGTTATAGGCTATTTAACTTGGGGATGTACTGATATTTTAAGTTCACAAGGTGAGATGAAAAAAAGGTATGGATTTATATTTGTAAATCGTGATGAATCAGATTTGAGGGATTTAAAAAGGTATAAGAAAAAGAGCTTTGACTGGTTTAAAAATGTAATTTCTACTAACGGGAAACAATTATAAGATAGGGATTAAGGTAGAAACTAGAAATATAGTATAGTTAAAGAAGTTATATGTTGTCTTAGTAGGTTTATATTTAAAACTTTAATAGAGAAGCGATAAATTAAAAATAGAGTACAGAAGCTTAATTGCAATATATATATTTAATTAATTGATAAGTGTAAGATGGATTTAATAAAAGTTAAGAAAATATATCTTTTATTAAATCCTTTTTCTAAAATAGAGTTATCTAATAAAATTAGTTGCAACTCTAGGTTCACTTTCAGGCAATGAAATACCTGCTTTTTTACCAGCTTCTATGGATTTTAGAAGCCATGCCATATTTTTGCCAAGCATTCTCATTGTCTGCATTCCTTCTAAATCTTGTTTAACTTCTTCAGGAGTATTACCGTGAACCATATTCCAATACTGAGATGAAACAACCGGCATATTTGAAATAGTAAAATATTTATTTAATTGATCAAAAGCTGAAGCAGCTCCGCCCCTACGGCAGCTTACAACTGCAGCACCAGGTTTATTTGCAAAGCAATTTCCAGCATAAAAGAATCGGTCCAAAAAAGATGTAATTGATCCTGACGGAGCTGCGTAATGTACAGGCGAACCGAATATAAATCCATCAGCTTCTTTTGCTTTCTCTAAAGCGATATTCACGATATCATCACTAAATACGCATTTACCTTTACCACTTTTATAGCAGCCACCACAACCAATACAGCCACTAATAGGTTTATTTCCTATGTGAAAGATTTCTGTTTCAATATTTTCTTTTTCTAATTCACCAGCTATTTCGCACAAAGCAGTATAGGTACATCCTTTAGCTTTTGGACTACCATTAATAAGTAATACTTTCATTTTCACACCTCACTATAATTAATCAAACAAATTTATACAGAATTTTTAATAATCCACTATTGGATTGAAGTTTATGTTATGTCTTAATTATTATTTTATTGTGTTTATTTGAATAGTTTGTTTTAAGTCTTTTTCTTTTGTTAGAGGTTCAGTTGGATAACCTAATGCTAATGCAGCTGCTGGTACAAAACCTTCTGGTAAGTTTAATTCTTTTAGAAGATCTTTATCACTAGAAAGAGCAAATAGAAAACCTAGTAAATAGACACTACCGATTCCTAAATCAGTAGCAGCAAGAGACATGTTTTCAACTATACATGCAGCGTTAGCTACTTCTACAGCTGGAGCTTTCTCGTTTGGTTTCCCAGAAACAATTATTAATGTAGGAGCACCATAAAATGGTTTCATATTTGGATTTCCAAATACTTTTGCAGTAACTGCTGTAATTTTATCTAATAAGTTGGAATTTTGAATAACAGTTAGATGAACTGAGTTATATGCACCCATTCCTACTGGTGCTGCACAGCCAGCATTAATAATAGTATTTAAAGATTCATCACTGATTTGCTCAGATTTATAGCTTCTAGTAGATTTACGCATTGCGATTACTTTCATTAATTCCATAGTTAAAATCTCCTTTTATAAATTATTATACTTAGTTAAATGAACTTAGTATAATAATTATACCTACTTGTACAATTACGAACAAGTAGGCACAATTTTATTAGTAGGTATCATTTTATATACTAGGTAACAACTTATTAAGGATGTTATGTATGTTTATACCATTATTTGGAACGCTTAACCATTCTTCTGGAATTATAATATGTTTGCAGCTATTGGATTTATTTTTTAAATATGTGTAAATTATTTGAGATTCATCGATTTCTTCTTTTCCAATTTCTATTGGAACATCTCCATTGTTAAAATAAAATAAAATATTATCTTTAAGAATACTTTTCAATGTTTCTAAATCAAAGTTTTTTAAAGTATATTTTTCACTAAAGAGTATCTTATTTCCTCTAATAAGAAAAAATTTAACTATGTCATTATCTAAATATTCAAGCAAAGCAATATTTCTATTTTTCTTAGTAAATTTGATAATTTTAATTTTTTCTAGCAAATAATTTACTGAGCTTATGTAATCCCTATATTTAGCGGCAGTTTCAAAATTAAATTTTTCAGAAGCGCTATTCATTATATGTTCCATCTCATGGAGAATTATTTTATCATTACCATTAAGAAGATTTATTATTTTATTTAATATATTAAGATACTCTTCTCGTGGCGTACTATCCAAACACATTCCAATACATAACCCTAGAGAGTAGTTAAAACAGGATGAAGTTTTTCGCTGATTATTATTGCATTGTATTTTGCAGTATTCTTTAATACCATAAAGTCCTTTTTCAACAATGTTTTTTCTTGAATATGGACCAAAATAAATGTTTCCATCCGTTTCATTTGATTCATGAGATATTTCAATATTTGGATATTTTTCGTTAAGAACTATTTTTATGTAAGAATATGACTTGGGATTTTTCATTAGCCTATTATAAGCAGGCTTAATTTTCTTTATTAATTCACATTCAAGCAAAAAGGCCTCAAATTCAGTATCAGTAATTTTATACTCAAAATCCTTGAGATTTTGAACTAACTTAAGAATTTTAGGAGAATGAGATTTAGAATTTATAAAATATGATCCAACTCTACTTTTCAAGTTCTTTGACTTACCAACATAAATAACGTTATTCAGTGAATCCTTCATAAGATATACACCAGGTGAAGAAGGGAGTTTTTTTACTTTTTCTTTTAAATCCATATCCATATTATCTCCTCTAAAAATATATGTTGAGTAAATTATCATTAGTTAAATTAAAAATCAATTATTCATATAATTATATTTTATCATCACGCCTGTAAAATTAATAATAATTTATAAAATAAATATTTAAATTATGTGTAAATATAAAAAAATGATATAGTTGTTTGCGCAGAGTGCATCAGAAAAAAATTATTAGAGTTTCATTATTTCAAGATAAAAAACTTTTATTGTTTGAATGTATGTGAGTTGAAAAATTTTTTATCTTGAAATGATAGAAATTCTTTGCAATTTTTTTAGCAATCGAAGTAAACAAGTATATCATTTTTCTATTAACTAGAATTTTATTATTTCATTAATTTAACAAGGACAGCTTTTTGGGCATGTAATCTATTTTCAGATTCATCAAAAATTGAATCAGCATGTTCTTCTAAAATTTCAGCTGAAATTTCTTCTCCTCTATGAGCAGGAAGACAATGAAGCACCATAGCATTTTTATCAGCAATAGTCATTAATTCTTTATTAACTTGGAATCCTTCAAAGGCTTTAATCCTCTCATTAGCCTCACCTTCTCTGCCCATACTAGCCCAAACATCAGTAATTATAACATCAGCATCTTTAGCAGCTTCAAGTGGAGATGTAGTAATTGTAAAAGTAACGCCTTCTTTTTCTGCGATCTCTTTAGCTCTATTAAGGTATTTCTTAGATGCAGTATAATTCTCAGGAGATGCAACTGCAAAATTCATGCCGACTTTTAGGCAGCCAATCATTAGAGAATTGGCCATGTTGTTACCATCGCCAATAAAAGCAACTTTTAGACCTTCTAATATATTTTTATTTTCCCTTATCGTCATTAAATCAGCTAGTACCTGACAAGGATGTTCTTCATCTGTTAATCCATTTATAACCGGAATTGATGCATATTTAGCTAATTTTTCAACCTCATCTTGTGAGAAAGTTCTAATCATTATGCCTTGTATAAATCTAGAAAGAACTCTAGCAGTGTCTTCAATTGGCTCACCACGACCAATTTGCATGTCTCTATCAGTCAAAAAAAGTGAATTTCCACCTAATTGATACATGCCGGCTTCAAAGGAAACTCTGGTCCTAGTAGATGATTTTTCAAAAATCATTCCTAAACTTTTACCTTTAAGATGATGATGTTCTATGCCATGTTTTTGTTCGTATTTTAACTGATCTGCTAAATTTAAAATATCCAGAATTTCCTCTTTAGAAAGATCATCCATTTTTAGTAAGTCTTTTTTCATATATATGCCTCCAAACAATAAGAAAGTGAAAAATGAGCAGTTAGGGAGAAAATCCAAAAGATACGATAAAGATTATATTCATACCAAAGTAAAATTTACTTAAGGCTAGATAAAATTTCAAGAATAATGTCTATACCAACTTTTAATTCTTTCTCAGTTATAGTAAGTGGTGGGAGAAGTCTAACAACATCTTTACCGGCTGTAAGTACTAATAATCCTTTTTTTATAGCCTCTTTTTGGACTAGAGCGGGATCACATTTTACCTTTATTCCGATCATTAATCCCATACCACGTACATCTACAATTTGAGGATTTTTAGCTTCATCTATTAGCTCTCTTACAAATAATCCTCTTTTATATATTTTCTCAAAGTATTGTTCATTACAAATCTCTTCAAGAACAACTAAAGCACCAGAACATACAACAGGATTTGCTCCGAAAGTTGAGCCATGATCACCAGGCTTGAATACATCTGCAACTTTAGAGGAACAAAGTATTCCGCCTATAGGAAGTCCTGCACCAAGGCCTTTTGCTACAGAGACTATATCAGCCTCTACATTGAAATTATTATACCCAAACATTTTACCCGTTCTACCTATACCACATTGAACTTCGTCAAATATTACAAGAACATCTTTCTCATTACACGCTTTTACTACTTCTTGAACGAATTTTGTATCAAGAGGGATAACACCACCTTCACCTTGTATTGCTTCGAGCATTATGGCACAAACATCATCTGTAAGCTTAGCTTTAAAGTCTTCTATATCATTTGCTTTTACATAATCAAAACCTTCTGTAAAAGGGTAGAAGTACTTATGAAATTTCTCTTGACCAGTTGCTTTTAGGGTTGTTATTGTTCTACCGTGAAATGATTGAATTAGAGTAAGAATTTTACTTCTTCCAGCACCATATTTGTCGTAACTGTATTTTCTAGCTAGTTTAATTGATCCTTCATTAGCTTCAGCGCCAGAATTAGCAAAAAAGACTTTACTCATGTTGGCTTTTTCAGTTAATTCTTTAGCAAGTTTTAAACTTGGTTCAGTATGAAATATGTTCGATGTATGAGCAAGTGTTTTTAATTGATTACTAGTAGCTTTAACCCATTTTTCATGTCCATATCCTAAGCTGCTGACACCAATTCCACTTGTAAAATCTAAATATTTATTTTCATCTTGGTCATAAAGATAAACACCTTCGCCGTGAGTGAGTATAAGATCTAAACGACCATAGCTATTAACAACGTGTTCTTTTGCTTCGTTAAAATCATATGACATAAAATTGCCCCCTTTAAATTATTCAATAGTTAATAATATCTAGTATAAACTTTAGATCATTAACTATTATTAGAGAAATTTATTTGAAGTTTCTAAAATATTTTAATATTTTGATTAATAAATCATTGTTCCGATACCCTCATTAGAGAATAACTCTAAAAGAATAGAATGAGGTACACGTCCATCAAGGATAGTTGCTTTTTCAACACCCATTCTAATTGCTTCAACGCAACAATCAATTTTAGGAATCATTCCACCTTTTATTATCCCTTCAAGGCATAATTTGGGTATTTGATGTAATCTTAATGTGCTAATTAGAGTAGATATATCTTTTGGATCTTTCATAACTCCTGGAACGTCAGTAAGCAGTATTAATCTTTCAGCTTTTAATGCTGATGCAATTTTTGCTGCGCAAGTATCAGCATTTATATTATATGCCTTATTATCATCTTCTCCTAAGGCTACGCTACCAACAACAGGTATATATCCTGAACTTATGGTAGTTTTTAATATTTCTGTATTAACCTTAGTTATCTCACCTACATACCCTAAGTCGTTATCAGATTCTATTTTTTTAGCTTTTAAAAGAGAGCCATCCATTCCACATAAGCCAATGGCCTTTCCTCCAAATTTCTCTATTAAAGAAACTAAATTTTTATTTACTTTTCCGCCTAAAACCATTTGAACTACTTCAATGGTAATATCATCAGTATATCTTAAGCCGTTAATAAATTCACTTTTGTGATTTAATCTATTTAATAAATCTGAAATATCAGGACCGCCACCATGTACTACAATTGGTTCAATTCCAACACATTTCATTAATATAATATCATTTATTACTGTTTCTCTAAGTTCATTACTTATCATTGCATTTCCGCCGTATTTTACTACTATTATTTTTCCACGGTAACGTTGTATATAAGGTAATGCATGAACTAATACTTCAGCTCTTTCAGTATGATTCAACAAGTTAATACCCCCAGTCAATTTAGAATGTACAGTTCATAATTAACATATTAAGAACTGTACATTGGAATAAGTTTAAAATATATTTATAATCTAAGATTAACTTCTGTAATCACCATTTATTTTTACATATTCGTAACTTAGGTCACAGCCCCAAACATAAGCACTATAATCACCTAAGGATAAGTTAACTTTAATAACTATTTCATTTTCGCTAAGAACCTTTTTTGCAATATCTTCATCGAAGGGTAAAGAACTGCCAGATTCACAAACTTTTATTGAGCCAGCCTTACTTTCAAAGGCAACATCAACTTTTTCGGGATCGAAATCAATATTTGCATATCCAAGTGCACAAAGAATTCTTCCCCAGTTCGCATCGCTACCAAACATTGCAGTCTTTACTAAACTAGAGTTTATTACACTTTTACCTAAAACAACTGCATCTTTTTCGTTCTTTGCACCGATTATTTGACATTCTAATAGTTTTGTAGCACCTTCACCGTCTTTAGCTATATTTTTAGCCATAATTGTATTTAACTCAGTAAGGGCATTTAAGAAAGTATTATAACTTTCATCCTTTTCAGTTATAGTAGGATTTTCAGCTAAGCCATTAGCTAAAATTAATACCATATCATTAGTACTTGTATCTCCATCAACGCTGACTCTGTTATAAGTTACTCCAACACTCGATTGTAGTGCTTCATGTAGCAATTCTGGAGCAATAGAAAGATCAGTTGTAATGAAGGAAAGCATTGTTCCCATGTTTGGTTCAATCATACCTGAACCTTTTGCCATCGACCCCATAGTAATTTTCTTATCACCTATATAAAATTCTACAGCTAGTTGCTTTTGAAAAGTATCTGTTGTCATTATAGCTAAAGATGCATCATTAGAACCTTCCTTTGATAACTTTTCAGTAAGCATTGGAATACCGTCTTTAATAGCATCTATATTTAAAGGAACCCCAATTACTCCCGTAGATGCAACTAAAACATCTTCTGCTTTTAAGTTTAGTTTATTAGCTTGCAATGAAGTCATTTTTTTTGCCTTAATTAAACCATCATCACCATTACAAGTATTTGCATTGCCACTATTTATTATTATTGCTTGTGCTCTTTTGTTTGATAAATGCTCTTTTGTAACGTAAATAGGAGCCCCTTTAACTTTATTTTTAGTATACATTCCTGCTGCAGCAGCAGGAACTTCTGAATAAATCAAAGCTAAATCTTTTTTTAAGCTTCCTTGCTTTAATCCACAGTGTACCCCAGAAGCTAAGAAACCGTTAGGAGCTGTAACTCCGCCATCTATATATTTTATATCCAAATTTATAACCCCCTTAGTCAATGCACAGTGCTCGATGCACAATGCATAATTAATAATTAAATCTGTTAAAGTTTTTAGTATTTAAAAATGATATGAATTAAAAAGCTGGTGCAATTAGATTTAAACCTTCTGCTTCATTAAAACCTAAAATTATATTCATGTTTTGAATTGCTTGTCCGGCAGCACCTTTAATCATGTTATCTATAGTACTAATAATAATAATTTGATCTTCTCTATGATTTAAGTGTAGAGATATATGACAATCGTTTGTTAATCGTACGTTTTTTATTGAAGCTGTATCACCAAGTGGCAGTATACTAACAAAAGGTTCACCTTTATAAAACTCCGTATATAGTCTATGAATTTCTTCAAGATCGACTTTATTTTTTGGAATGCAGTAAATTGTTGAAACTATGCCTCTATTAATTGGGAGTAGGTGAGGAGTAAATGTTACATTTACTTTATCTTCTGCCATAGCAGATAATGTTTCCTCAATTTCAGGTGTATGTCTATGAGATCCAACTTTGTAAGGTGCAAAAGTTTCATTTTCTTCTGGAAAGTGAGTATTTAAAGTTAATCCTCTTCCAGCACCTGTAGTTCCAGATTTGGAATCACAAATAATGTTATCTAATTTTATTTGTGATTTTTTAAGTAACGGCATTAACCCTAATTCTATAGTTGTTGGATAGCAACCAGGATTTGCAACTAAGGAGCATTCCTTTATCTTATCTCTATTTAATTCTGGAAGTCCATAAACACTGTTTGCATGTATCTCAGGTTGTGTAAATTTCTTTCCATACCATTTTTCGTATTCTTCTTCGCTAGATAATCTGAAATCTGCACCCATATCAATACAGATCTTTTTATTATCTAGTGCTTTTTTAGCAATATCTTCACTTAATCCATGAGGGAGGGCAGTGAAGATTACGTCGCACTTTTCAACAACATCATGTGCAGATTCACAAATTAAATTTGTTTTACTTAAGAAATTTTTATATATATTGCTAATCTCTTGCCCCTCAAAAGAAACTGAGCTTAAAGCTGCAACTTCAACCTTTGGATGAGATAATAATAATCTTAAAAGTTCAGCGCCTACATATCCTGTGGCACCAATTATTCCGATTTTAACCAATTTTAAATAGCCCCCTTGTTTATTTGATTATTGCAAAATAATATTATTTATTTTCTGTATGTTAATTTTTAACTATAGTATTTCAATTGTCTATAAAATTTCGTGTTAGAAATTTCATAGACAATTGAAAGTTTTTATGAAGTAGAACTTGATTCAGAGGAGGATTTCCATCTGAATCTTAGTTAAACATATACTTCAAGGGATATTATAATGTACACTTAAGGAGTATGGTCTAAGACTTAGAAGCCGTTATCTGAGAATGCTACGGCTTCTATTATTATAAGGAAAAAAATATTAAATTTTTTCTTTACAATTACTAATCTTATTAAACTTCCTTATTTTCTGATATAAAATTTTTTAATGCTTCAATTTGAATTTTTACTGATTCTGTAGAAGGACCGCCTATAACTTTACGCTCTTCTACGCAAGTAAGTAAATCTATAGCATGGTAAATATCTTCTTCAAATGTAGGAGAGAAGTTCTTAAACTCTTCCATAGTTAATTCTTCAATCATTTTGTTATCTTTAATACATTGAAGGACTATTTCTCCGACTACTTCATGAGCATTTCTAAATGGCATGCCTTTTTTTACTAAGTAATCAGCTACATCGGTAGCGTTAGTAAATCCAAGACCAGCACCTTTTCTCATATTTTCCTTCTTAACTTTCATTGTTTTAATCATTCCACAGAAAGTTTTAAGTGAAAGAACAACTGTATCTAATCCATCAAATAGAGCTTCTTTATCTTCTTGCATATCTTTATTATAAGCGAGAGGAATTCCCTTCATAACAGTAAGTAAAGTCATGAGATCGCCATAAACCCTACCAGTCTTACCTCTAACTAATTCTGCAACATCAGGATTTTTCTTTTGAGGCATAATACTGCTTCCAGTGCTATAACCATCATCAAGTTCGATAAAGCTAAATTCATTAGTACACCAAAGAATTATTTCCTCTGAAAATCTTGATAAATGCATCATTATCATTGAAAGGCAAGAAAGTGTTTCGATAGCATAATCTCTATCAGAGACAGAATCTAAACTATTTAGTGTAACCTTTGAAAAACCAAGATCACGAGCAACAGCTTCTCTATCAATAGGGTATGTGGATGTTGCTAGTGCTCCAGATCCAAGTGGCATCTCATCAACACGTTTATAGCAATCAGAAAGTCTTCCTAGATCTCTTTTAAACATTTCAGCATAAGCTAAAAGATGATGAGCAAATGTAATTGGCTGAGCCTTTTGCATATGAGTATATCCAGGCATTATTGTACCTATGTTTTCATTAGCTTTTTCTAAAAGAACTTCTTCCAAAGCTATTATATCTTGTTTTAATGATGTTATAGCTTTCTTTAAATATAATCTTAAATCTAAAGTTACTTGGTCATTTCTGCTTCTTCCAGTATGAAGCATTTTTCCATATTCACCAATGTAATATGTCAAAGTACCTTCAACAAAACTATGAATGTCTTCAGAAGTTTCATCAATTTCTATAACTCCATTATCCATTCTTTTTAATATTTCTAGAAGACCAGAAGTAATTCTATCACTAGCTTCCTTAGAAATTATATTTTGATTTCCAAGCATGGAAGCATGAGCTAGACTGCCTTCAATATCTTCTTTATACATTCTGCTATCAACATTTATAGAAGAATTAAAATCATTAACTAATTTGTCAGTGCCTTTTTTGAATCGTCCGCCCCAAAGCTTCATTACATTTCCTCTTTCTTAATTTTTTCTTGCATTTTAGCTTTTACAACTGTTGGAAGACCGTATAGATTAATGAATCCAGCAGAATCCTTTTGATCGTATACTCCATCTTCTCCAAAAGTTGCATATTCTTCGCTATATAGTGAGTATGGGCTAGTCATGCCGGCATTGACAATATTTCCTTTGTATAATTTTAATTTAATTTCTCCTGTAACTGTTTCTTGAGTTTTATTAACGAATTCAGTTAATGCTTCTCTAAGAGGAGTGAACCATTGACCGTTATATACTAAATCAGCAAATTTTAAAGCAATTTGCTCTTTATAATGAGCTGTTTCCTTATCTAAGCAAAGTTCTTCTAGATCTTTATGTGCTTTATAAAGAATAGTTCCGCCTGGAGTTTCGTAGACACCTCTTGATTTCATACCAACAAGTCTGTTTTCTACCATATCAGTTATACCAATAGCATTTTCTCCACCGATTTTATTTAATTCATCTAGTAATTCAACGCTGTTCATTTTTTTACCATTTAAAGCAATGGCAATTCCATTTTCAAACGATAATGTTATATAAGTTGCCTCATTTGGAGCTGCCTCTAAAGTTTTGCAAAGTTCTAAAATTTTATCATATTGTGGTTCATTTTCAGGAAATTCTAAATCTAAACCTTCATGGCTTAAATGCCAGATGTTTTTATCTTTACTGTAATTTGTTTCACGGTTGATTTTTAATGGAACATTTTTAGCCTCTGCATAATCTATTTCATCTTCTCTTGATTTAATATCCCAAATTCTCCATGGAGCAATTATTGGCATTTCTGGAGCAAATGCTTTAACTGCCATTTCAAATCTTACTTGGTCATTTCCTTTACCTGTGCATCCGTGACAAATTGCATCTGCTCCCTCTGCTTTAGCAATTTCAACTAACCTTTTTCCGATTATTGGTCTAGCAAATGAGGTCCCAAGAAGATATTTACCTTCATATATAGCACCAGCTTGAATAGTAGGGAAGATATAATCATCAACGAACTCTTGAGTTAAATCTTCAATATATAATTTTGATGCTCCTGTTTTTATTGCTTTTTCTTCTAATCCATCAAGCTCGTCCTTTTGTCCTACATTTCCGCATACAGCAATTACTTCACACCCATAATTTTCTTTAAGCCATGGGATAATAATCGATGTATCTAGTCCTCCCGAATAAGCTAAAACTACTTTGTTATATTTTATCATTTTAAAAGCCCTCCTAAATAATCATATAAAATGCATAAACATACATGCAATGCTATTTTCTTAAATATAATCAATAAATTAATCTGATTTATAATACCTAATTGATGTTTATAATTATACAGTTTTGCAAAAGAATAATCAAGTATAAAATGAAAAAATATTCATAAAAATATTAAAAATATGCATTAAAAAATAATGTTTATGCAGGAAAAACAATAATTTATGCAAATAGCACTAGTTTTTATGCATGAATTATTGTGGTGCATAATTGTGCGAATAAAGTGAATGTTTATATATGCGAAAATTTTTGTATATATAATAAAAGTTTGCATGTCAATGTTCTATTAGAAAATATTCTCGAAATTTAGAGCTTGTAACTTCTTTAGATGATCAGTATTATGCTTTACTAAATGTAGAGATGTATGCGCTTCAGTTGAATCTTTATGAACAAGATATGTAGATAACCTTAAAGCTTCATTTAGCAAGTTATCAAATTCTTGATGGCTAAGATAAAGAGATGTTAAAACATTATTATCTTGAATAGTATTTAATAATTCAAGAGACTGATAATAGGCATCCTCCATTTTGTCACTTGCGATATTAAGTTCGATATCTTCAGTTTGCATTTCAATATTATCGCATAAGCTAATGACAGACTTATTTAAAAAATATACGCATGACATAGTTAGGAGAAACAAAAGTATTGATATTATAGCATTTCTCATTGCGCATCCTCCTTTTCGTATTTATCAAAAAGTTGATATTTAAATTTGCCTTCTGTATCATATAAAGCAATAAGGACATGCTTTATTGATTTAATATTGTGCTTTTTAAGTAGATTAGATATCCATTCTTCATCTTTATTCATGGAAGTTAGTGAGTTTTTATTTACTTCACCATCGGAAATTAATACTTTCGGCAATTTTGCTTCAGTATTTTGAGCAGTATTTCCTGAATTTGATGCATTAGAAGAATTATAATCTGTTGGTAATATAGATATTTGACCATCATTCTCTAAAATTGCATATTGAATTTCATCAAGATTAAAATAATTGGCAAGTCTTAACTCTTCTAGTAACTCATCTATATTTAATTGTTGCTTTTTTAGCGTTGAGTAATTAATTTTTCCTTTATGGACTAATATGCAGGGCTCTCCATCCACGAGCTTTCGGGTATATTGAAATTTTAATCCTATTTGTGTTAAAAGTGTTTTTAAAAATAGCAATGTTATAATTGGTATAATACCTAATAATAATGGGAGCCTTGTGTCTTGCATTGGCAATGATGCTAAGTCTGAAATCATAATAGTTATTACAAATTCATAAGGCTGAAGTTCTCCTATTTGCCTTTTTCCCATTAGCCTCATAGTTAATACAACCAATAAATATAAAATAGCAGTTCTGATTGATACTACAAACATTAAAAAATCACCTCGAAAATAATATTTGCAAAAATAAAATTAATATACGCACCATAGAAAAAAGCAGCTATGCTGCAACTAAGAACATTTCGCCATAGAAAAAAGCAGCCATGCTAAATAAGAACATTTCATGGTAAGTTTATAATTGGTATTTTATTTTATAGACTTAACAAAAAAGTTTATCTTTTTTGGAAATAGTGTATATAATATATTTGAAATGATTATTATGGTACCCAAATATTTGAATACAATTAGAATAAGAGACTTTACAGAGACGGAGAGCTTAATTTTCAAATTGTGAAATTAAAATCTAAAGGGATAATCAAATTATATAAAGGAAGGTTTGAATAGTATGGAGTGTAGAGGGATTGAATTTAAAGATAAGAAAATTAAAGCTAAAAAAGGACTGACTTTTTATGAATTAATTATGGGTAATTACAAAGATAGGGTTAAAGATATAGCTATATGCAAATTAAATGGAAGGTATTGTGAATTAACTGAAGTGATAGAGGATGATGGAGAAGTAGAATTAATAGGCTTTGACACAGAACTTGGAATGAAAATATTCACAAGAACTTTACAGTTTATATTTATAAAGGTAGCATTGGATTTATTTCCAGAATCGAAGATAACAATAGACCATGCTATAAGTAAGGCAGTATATGGAGAAGTTCATAAGGAAAATCAATTAAGTAAAGGTGAAATTGATAAGATAAAGGTCAAGATGCAAGAAATAATAGATAGAAATGTACCAATTAAGAGTATGAGAACGTCAAAAGAAGAAGCCATTAAGATTTTTGAAGGATATAAGATGGACGATAAAGTTAAGCTTTTAAAGTATTGTGATATAAAGCATGTTCATCTTTATGAGCTTGAAGGAAGGTATGATTATTTTTATGGTCCTATGGGATATTCAACAGGCATCATAAATAAATTTGATGTATTTAAGTATGAATCAGGATTCATTTTACAGAGACCAGAAGAGACTAATCTAAGTGAATTAGCTGAATTTAGAGAAGAAAAGAGCTTAACAAAAATTTTCATAGAGACTCAAAGATGGCTAAACATTTTAGGAATCGAAGATGTCGGGACTCTAAATGAAAAAGTGCTTAATAATGAACTGAAAAATATAATTATGGTTTCAGAGGGGCTTCATGAAAAGAAAATAGCTAATATAGCTGATGATGTTTTAGATAGAAAAGATGTGAAAATTATACTTATCGCTGGCCCATCATCCTCAGGAAAAACTACTTTTGCGAATAGGTTAAGTATACAATTGAGAGTGAATGGATTAATACCTATACCATTGTCCTTGGATAACTATTTTGTAAATAGAGAAGAAACGCCAAAAGATGAGAATGGAGATTATAACTATGAATCTATTGATGCATTGGACTTAAGTTTGTTGAATGATAATTTAGAAAGATTAATGAGCGGAGAAGAAGTGGATCTTCCTAGTTATAATTTTAAAACTGGGAAAAAAGAATGGAATGACTATAAAGTTAAATTACCTAAAAATGGAGTTTTGATACTTGAGGGGATACATGGTTTAAATCCAAATTTAATTTCAAGCAATTTAAATAGGAATGTATTTAAAATATATATATCAGCATTGACACAGCTAAATATAGATAATCATAATAGAATTTCTACAACAGATGTACGAAAGGTGAGAAGAATAGTTAGAGATTCATTATCAAGAGGATATAAGGCGGAAGAAACTTTAAAAATGTGGAAATCTATAAAGAAAGGAGAAAAAAATAATATATTTGTTTATCAAGAAGGTGCGGATGTAGCATTTAATTCTACATTGGTTTATGAACTCGGCGTTTTAAAGCCATATGCATTAAAAGAGCTAGATGAAATAACGGAAGAAAGTTCAGTTTATTCAGAAGCTATAAGATTAAAATCGTTTTTGAACTTTTTCAAAGAGATTAATGTTGATGAAGTGCCAAAGAATTCTCTGTTAAGAGAATTTATCGGAGGATCAGCTTTTTATGAATATTAAATTAAGTATGTTATTTCACTAATATTATTATATAGAACTATAGATAAATTTGAACATTTATCTATAGTTCTTGTGTTCTTAAGATAAATTTATAATAGATAAAATATTAACAATGTTTGATTGTAAAAATAAGGATTAAAAGAAGAAAATAAGAAACAATAATTAGGTATGAAACAAGATGCATTGGCAGTCAAGTAATTAAGAATGAATGAGCAAATAATATGTATTGATTTTAATTGTTATATTATTAACTAAGCTTGACACTATAAAGTAAATATGTGATACTAAATCTAACAAGAAAACAATTACATTGCAGTTCTGAAAAAATTTTAGAAATGTAGGCTATAGAGAAATAGAGAATAAAGCCACATAAAACTAAGTTTACTTAGGAAATCTTATGATTACCAAGTAAATTTGAAACTTATGTTTTAAACAGTTAGAAATATATGATTGTTTAAAATGTAAGGAGTTTTATGTGGCTATACTTATGGCCAAAATTACTGGATGTACATTGATTTAAAACTTTTAAATTAGTCATACTAAAATAAATTATGAATATTATGTAATGTGTTGTTTTCTAGTAATATTAACCGTTCTAAAATGTTAAAAAACAAACAAGTATTGTGAAGTAGAAGGGAGATAATGTTATGACAATTTTTTTCGCAGAATTAGTAGGTACTTTATTACTTATTCTATTAGGTGATGGTGTTGTAGCCAATGTCGTATTAAAAAAATCAGGTGGATCAGGAGCAGGATTAATAGTAATTGCAATAGGATGGGCTTTTGCGGTAGGAATTCCAGCATTAATTTTTGGAAGTTATAGTGGGGCTCATTTTAATCCAGCATTAACAATTGCGTTAGCAGTAATAGGTAAAGTATCGTGGGCTCAAGTTCCGATTTATTTAGCTGGACAATGTATTGGTGCATTTTTAGGAGCAGTTTTGGTATTTATTGTTTATAATGATCAATTTAAAGCTACTGAAGATAAAGGAAGCAAACTTGGTGTATTTTGTACAGGCCCTCAAGTAAAGAATACTTCAATTAATTTTATAACTGAGCTTGTAGGAACATTTGTACTAGTTTATGCAATTTTAGGAATGGGAGATCAAAATCTATCAAATGGAATGGGAACATTGTTTGTAGCATTTTTAATTTTGGCTATTGGTGTAAGTTTAGGAGGCCCAACGGGATATGCAATTAATCCAGCAAGAGATTTAATGCCAAGAATCGCACATGCAGTATTACCTATACCTGATAAGGGAGATTCTAATTGGGGATATGCATGGATTCCTGTTGTTGCCCCAATTGTAGGAGGAACTTTAGCTGCATTATTTTATGTAATGTTACATGGAATATTATAAAAGTTAATTAATAGTTAGAATTGACAGAGACAAACAACTATGTAATACTAAGAATAAAAAAGAAAACAATTACATGGGAGGGCCAATGAATATAAAAGAGTTATTAGAAGAAAATCCAATTATAGCAGCAGTAAAAAATGAAGAACAATTAAATCAGGCGTTAGATTCAGAAGCTCAAGTTATATTTGTTTTATTTGGAGATGTAATGAATATTAAAGAGATAAGTGAAATTATAACATCTAGAAATAAAATAGGAATAATCCATATAGATTTGGTTGAAGGATTTACGAATAAGGAAATTGTTGTAAAGTATATTAAAGAAGAAACTAAATTTAGTGGAATAATAAGTACAAAGCCACAAGTTGTAAAACTAGCAAAAAAGTATAATTTACTAGGAGTTCAAAGAGTTTTTATATTTGATACACTTTCTTTAAACAATGTAAAAAATCATATGATTTCTGAATGCGATGCAATAGAGGTACTTCCAGGAATAATTCCAAAAGTAATTGAAATTATTTCAAAATATTCTAGTAAGCCAGTTGTTGCTGGAGGACTAATTGAAACTAAGGAAGAGGTAATGCAGGCATTAAATTCAGGAGCAACATGCGTATCTACAACTAAAAAAGAAATTTGGAATATGTAGGCTGAAGAGAATTAGAGAATAAAGCCACATAAAACTGAAATTACTTGGGAAACACTTAATGGACTGAGTAAATTTAAAATTTGTACGAGGCAGTAAAAATAAATATTATTGCTTCTGTATAAATGGATGTTTTATGTGGCTTTAATTGTCGCTAAAATTACGTCTAGAACATTAACTCAATTTTTTAAGGTCAACCATTTGTTAAATTCATTTCCTAAAATATAAATAATAAATTTAACCTTTTCTAGGTAAATATTAGAATATATAAATATTAGAAAGCAGGGTGTTTTGTATGAAAAAATATATATTAGCATTAGATCAAGGAACTACAAGTTCAAGAGCGATAATCTTTGATAAAGAACAAAATATATTAGGAGTAAGTCAAAAAGAATTTACTCAAATTTACCCAAACCAAGGATGGGTTGAACATAATCCTTTAGAAATATGGGCAAGCCAATATGGAGTTTTACAAGAAGTTATTGCAAAGACTAATATAACTCAAGAAGAAGTAGCAGCTATAGGAATTACTAATCAAAGAGAAACAACAATAGTTTGGGATAAAAACACTGGAGAACCAGTATACAATGCAATAGTATGGCAATGTAGAAGAACAGCAGGTATAATAGAAGAACTTAAACTAGACAAAGAATTTAGTGAATATGTAAAAGAAAATACAGGATTACTTTTGGATGCATATTTTTCAGCAACTAAAATAAAATGGATTTTAGACAATGTAGAAGGTGCTAGAGAAAGAGCAGAAAAAGGTGAACTATTATTTGGTACAGTAGATACTTGGTTGGTGTGGAAACTTACAAATGGTAAGGTTCATGTAACAGATTATACTAATGCGTCTAGAACAATGCTTTATAATATAAAGGAATTAAGATGGGATGAAAGAATCCTAGAAAAGCTTAACATTCCAAAATCAATGTTACCAGAAGTTAAAAATTCATCAGAAGTTTATGGATACACAAATCTTGGAGGAACAGGAGGCGTTAGAGTTCCAATAGCTGGTATGGCAGGGGATCAACAATGCGCTCTATTTGGACAAACTTGTTTTGAAGAAGGTAGTGTTAAAAATACTTATGGAACAGGATGCTTCTTACTTATGAATACAGGAGAAAAAATGATTCATAGTAAAAATGGATTAGTAAGTACTATTGCAGTTGGTATAGATGGAAAAGTACAATATGCATTAGAGGGTTCAGTATTTGTTGGTGGTGCTGTTATTCAATGGATTAGAGATGAACTTAAGTTGGTTACTGATGCAGCAGATACAGAGTATTTTGCACAGAAAGTAGAAGACAATGGTGGTGTATATGTTGTTCCAGCATTCACAGGACTTGGAGCTCCATATTGGGATATGTATGCAAGAGGTGCTATCTTCGGACTTACAAGAGGTGCTAATAGAAATCATATAATAAGAGCTGCTCTTGAATCTATTGCATATCAATCTAAGGATCTTATAGATGCAATGCAAGAGGATGCAGGATGTAAATTAACAAGACTTAAAGTTGATGGTGGAGCAAGTAGAAATAATTTATTAATGCAATTCCAAGCTGATATAACAGGGGCAGAGGTTGTAAGACCTATTATAACTGAAACAACAGCTCTTGGTGCAGCATATTTAGCAGGACTTGCTGTAGGTTTCTGGAAATCAAAAGAAGAAATAGCTGAAAAGTGGGCTGTAAGTCAGTCTTATTCTCCAAACTTAGCAGAAGAGAAGAAGGAAAAATTATATAAAGGATGGAAAAAAGCAGTTAAGAGAGCAGAAGGATGGGAAGAGGAATAGAATGATACTTTAATAAGTGTTTATTATTCCAGATTAGTCTAAGTTAATCACAAGCTTTGAGTATTATAATGTACCCTAAATGTTGATGACATATAGGGTACATAGTTTAAAATAGTATTTGAAAATAAAGTAGTGTTATTATGTGAAACTTGATTTATATGAATCTTGATATCCATATAAATCTTAATTAGGTCTATGTATGGTCTAGTCAATGTTAGCTCCAACTTAAAGAAATAGAGGTAAAGATGGCTATACATCAGACAAATTTTTGATAAAAAATTAAAATTGAAAATTCAGAGCAAATAGTAGACAAGTATACATTTACATGATATAATGTATATATAATTTAAAATAAATGCTGAGAGAATATAGAGTCAAGCATGAAAACGTTGGTGGATTACACCTTGTTTTTAGCTTGACTTTTTTTATGCGCTATTAATAAGGAGGATGTAATATGTATGATGTAGCAATAATTGGATCAGGGGTTATTGGAAATTCTATTTTTAGGGAACTAACTAAGTACAATTTAAAAGTAGTTGTTTTAGAAAAAGAAAAAGATGTATCGATGGGAACAAGCAAAGCAAATTCAGCAATAGTTCATGCTGGATATGATCCTAAGGAAGGTACTTTAATGGCAAAATATAATGTAGCAGGAAATGAGATGTTTGAAGATCTTTGCAAAGAGTTAAGTGTACCTTTTAAGAGAAACGGATCTCTGATAATAGCTTTTAACGATGAAGATATGAAAACAGTACAAGCTCTTTATGAAAATGGGACAAAAATAGGCGTAAAAGATTTACAAATTTTAAGTAAAGAACAGGTTCTAGAAAAGGAACCAAACCTTAATCAAGAAATTTTTGGAGCTTTATATGCACCAACTGGTGGTATAGTAGGTCCGTTTGAATATACAATTGCACTAGCAGAAAATGCAGTAGCTAATGGAGGAGAAATTAAGCTAGAAAAAGAAGTTGTTGCAATAGAAAAAAATGATACATTTAAAATTACAACTAAAGATGGAGAAATAATAGAATCAAAATTTGTAATAAATGCAGCTGGACTTTATGCAGATAAAATTCATAATTTAGTTTGCAAAGAAAGCTTTAAGATAGTACCAAGAAGCGGGGAATACTTTGTAATGGATAAAACTCAAGGAAATGTAGTCAGCCATACAATATTCCAATGTCCATCAAAACTTGGAAAAGGAGTTTTAGTTACTCCAACTGTTCATGGAAATTTATTAGTTGGACCTGATGCCAGAGATATAGAAGATAAAGATGATGTTGGAACACTAGCAGAAGGATTAAATGAAGTAAGAGACGCTTCAATGCGTACAACTAATAAAGTTAATTTTAGAGAAATAATAAGGAGCTTTGCAGGTCTTCGTGCTAATCCAGATACAGGTGATTTTATAGTAGAAGAAAATGATGAAGTCAAAGGTTTCATAGATGTTGCCGGAATGAAATCACCTGGTCTTTCTTCAGCACCAGCTATAGCTCTTGATGTTGTGGAAATATTGAAAGAATCAGGATGTAAGTTAGATAAAAAATCAGACTTTAAGGCAAAAAGAGAACAAATTCATTTTATGGAATTATCAGCCAAAGAAAAAGCTGAATTAATAAAGAAAAATCCGCAATATGGAAGAATGGTTTGTAGGTGTGAAAGCATAACAGAAGGTGAGATTGTAGATGCAATAAAGAGAAGTATAGGGATACCATCCTTAGATAGTATTAAAAGAAGATGTAGACCAGGGATGGGAAGATGTCAAGGTGGATTCTGCGGACCAAGAGTTCAGGAAATAATAGCAAGAGAATGTAATGTCCCACTTGAAGATGTAGTTCAAGAAAAATCAGGTTCATATATATTATTAGGTAAGACAAAATAGAAGGATGAGGTGTTATTATGAGTTATGAATTAATAGTAGTAGGTGGAGGACCAGCTGGTCTTGCGGCAGCATATGAAGCATATAATAGTGGAATTAAAAAAATATTAATTTTAGAAAGAGATAAAGAATTAGGTGGTATATTAAATCAATGTATTCATAATGGTTTTGGACTTCATACTTTTAAGGAAGAGCTTACAGGACCAGAATATGCAGGAAGATTCATTGAAATGATTCAAGATACTAATGTTGAAGTTAAACTAGACACTATGGTATTAGAAATCGGAAAAGATAAAACTGTTTATGCAATAAATACAGAAGAAGGATATATGGAACTTAAGGCTAAAGCTATAATTCTTGCAATGGGTTGTAGGGAAAGAACTAGAGGTGCTATAAATATTCCTGGCGATAGACCAGCGGGTGTATTTAATGCAGGTGCAGCCCAAAGATATATAAATGTAGAAGGATATATGCCTGGTAAAGAAGTCCTTATTTTAGGATCAGGAGATATTGGACTTATAATGGCTAGAAGAATGACTCTTGAAGGCGCTAAAGTTAAAGCTGTAGTTGAATTGTGTCCATATTCAAATGGATTAAACAGAAATATAGTACAATGTTTAAATGATTATGATATTCCTCTATATTTATCACACACAGTTGTAGATATTGTAGGAGATAAGAGACTTGAAAAAGTTGTAATAGCAGAAGTTGATGAAAATAAGAGACCTATTAAAGGAACTGAGAAAGAATTTGATGTAGATACACTACTACTATCAGTTGGATTAATTCCAGAAAATGAAATATCATTTAATGCCGGACTTGAACCTGATAGAAGAACTAATGGTTTAATTGTGAATGAGAGTATGGAAACTTCAGTAGAAGGAATATTTGCATGTGGTAATGTAGTTCATGTTCATGACTTAGTTGACTTTGTAACTCAAGAGTCAAAACACGCAGGTTTTTCTGCTGCTAAGTACATTAAGGGTGAACTTAAGAAAGATAAATATGTAAACATAATAAATGGTACAAATATAAATTATACAGTGCCACAAAAAGTTAATGCAGAAGCTGTTGATGATAAACTAACTGTATTTATGAGAGTAAATAACATATATCATAATAAGGCATTAGTTGTAAGATGCAATGATGAAGTTATAGCTAAATTTAAAAGAGCTCACTTAGCACCATCAGAAATGGAAAAGGTAGTTTTAAGTAAGGTGCTATTAGAGAAAGTTAAAGGTGATATAACAATATCATTAGAGGATGGTGAATAAAATGGAAAAAGAATTAATTTGTATATGTTGCCCTAAGGGATGTCATTTAAAAGTAGATGCTGAAAATAAAAGTGTACAAGGTAATGGCTGTAATAGAGGTATTGAGTATGGAATAAATGAAGTTACAAATCCTGTAAGAGTAATAACTTCAACTGTTAAAGTGGAAAATGGAGAATTACCAGTAGTACCTGTTAAAACAAATAATCCAATTCCTAAAGGACTTAATTTCAAATGCATGGAAGAAATAAATAAAATAACAATAAAGGCTCCTGTTAAAATAGGAGATGTTGTAATAAAAGATGTTCTTGGAACTGGCGTTGATATAGTTGCGACAAGAAATATACATGAAAAATAGAAACTAATGAAAGTTTGATTAAAAGCATCATCGATATTAAATATTGATGATGCTTTTATTATGGATTATATTTTAGAAATCACATATTCTAACAATAACTAGATTTAGAATTCAAGTAAGTTAAGTGCTAAATTACTATTAATATGTAGAAACTAAATTGAAACATGTATATGTAATCAAATTTATGATATTATTTAGGTAGAAAAAGCTAGAGTATAAATATATTAGTAAAGAAAAACTAATGATATATATAATAAATAAAAGGGAGGATATTTCTCACAATGAAAGGGATAGGAGTTTTCGATATTTTAGGGCCTATTATGATAGGACCCTCAAGTTCACATACAGCAGGTGCAGCGAGGCTTGGGAAGATAGCAAGAGGTATAGCAGGTGGAGACGTATCAGAGGTGACATTTTTACTACATGGTTCATTCGCTAAAACATATAAAGGTCATGGAACAGATAGAGCTTTAGTTGCTGGTATTTTAGGAATGGAACCAAGTGATGAAAAACTTAGATATTCTATGGAGATAGCAAAAGAAAAAGGTATTAAATTTTTATTTAAGGAGGCAGAATTAGGTGATGTTCATCCTAATACAGTAAAATTTATTATGAAAACAATTAGTGGTCAATATTGCGAAGTTATGGGATCATCAATTGGCGGTGGGAATATTCAAGTTGTAGAAGTTAATAATAATAAGGTTGATTTTACTGGAATGTATGAAACTTTAATAATAGCTCATAAAGATGCTCCGGGGGTAATTAATAGTGTTACAAGTATATTATATAGTGAAAATATAAATGTAGCCTTTATGAGAGTTTTCAGGCAGCAAAAAGGGCATGAAGCTATAATGATTTTTGAGATGGATAATAAAGTTAATAATATTTTAATAGAGAAAATTAAGGAAATAGAGTTAGTACATAATGTAATTTCAATAAGCCCAGCAAAGGAAGGTGAATAATATGTTTGCAAAAACAGGTATGGAATTGTTAGAAATATGTGAAGAACATAATATTTCATTAAGTGAATATGCAATAAGATATGAAGTGGAGGAAAAAGGAGTAACAAGGGATGAAGCAATAGAAAAAATGAGGAAAAATTTGAACGTCATGATTTCAGCAGCTAATGAGGGAATGGAGAAAGAAGTTTATTCTGTTAGTGGCTTAATTGGTGGAGATGCTTTTAAGATACATAATTATGCTAAGAAAGGAAAAGCTTTGACAGGTGATGTAACCAATATGGCTATGGCTATGGCACTTTCTTCATCGGAGGTTAATGCGTCTATGGGTAAGATAGTTGCATGTCCGACAGCTGGTTCTTGTGGAATATTACCAGCAGTAATTTTAAGCGCTGGAGAAAAACTTGGATTAGATGAAGAAGGACTTATAAATGGATTATTTGCGGCAGCTGCTGTAGGAATGATTATTGGTTTAAATGCAACACTAGCAGGAGCAGAAGGTGGATGTCAGGCAGAATGTGGATCAGCTTCTGCAATGGGAGCAGCTGCTGTTGTTGAGATGATGGGAGGAACTCCTGAGATGAGTTTAGATGCAGCAGCAATAGTAATTAAAAATGTACTTGGCCTTGTTTGTGATCCAGTTGCGGGACTTGTTGAAATACCATGTGCCAAGAGAAATGCACAAGGAGCAATAACTGCTTTATGTATGGCAGATATGGTAATGGCAGGTGTAGCTTCAAAAATACCATTTGACGATACAGTAAGTGCCATGTACAAGGTTGGAAAAAGTTTGCCAGAATCACTTAGAGAAACAGCTTTAGGTGGAATAGCTGTAACTAAAACAGGACTAAAGCTTAAAGAACAGGTTTTCGGAAAAGAATAATGCACATATAAAGTATTGTAAAGAACTTAAAGCAAATTGATAAACAATCGAAATAGAATACATGTATTCTATTTCTTTATTTTGCTATCACCTTTAAGTAGTTCACATATACATTTAGTTATTTCGGACGTAGATACCGAGCCTAAAGTAAAATATATATTTTTAATTATAGTCTACACTAGAAAGGAAGGTCATACTTTTGCAGAAGTATTGCATTGAGTTTTTAGTTGTAGATATTTCCTTAGTAGAAGTTGTTTTATTTATTGCTTGTCACGAGCTTGCCTCGGGAACATTCAGAAATGGTGCAACTTCTTCTAGTGGAAATTCACAGCTAAATACTCCAGCAACCTGGAACAAATGAATGACCTTCCTTTCGGTATTTACGTATATAACTTTAAGTTTACTTTAGGGATCCAGTGATTAACAATACCTTACGAAGGTGCATTGGGATTTTTATATTTCTTTGTATAAATTTACTTCCCCATTGCCTACACGAAGTTCACCTAGTAAAGGAACTATTCTTGTAAAATGCTCACTTTTATTATGCAAATTAATTGCTTCTTCGTCTTGCCATTCTTCTATAAAGGTGAATATAGAACTATCATTGATATCTTGAAACAAGCCATATGAGATACAGCCTTCTTCTTGTCTACTTTTATCAACTAACTCTTTCCCAAGGCTTAGATATTTTTCTGTTTGTTCATTTTTAATAACACTTTTGGCTACTATTTTTATCATATTAATCCTTCTTTCTATAATATTTATTAAAATTAGTATATCACTTAATTAAGAAATATTTTAACTTTATTAATAATAGATGATATAGAAGAATTTAGTGCATGTATAAACTTACTATACATGTTGTAATAATAAATTTTCATTTAAAACTCTAGTAATCTAAGGACTTGATTAAGGCCAGAATGTAGAAATTTAATTACAATAATATACGTAAATTTCTTAATTTATCGTTCCAGTATATGAATTTGTATATAATTAACTATAAAATTACTAAACTAACTATAGTATAATATGTTGAAATAAGCTATCTATATAAAAATGTCTAAAAAGATTTATAAATAATTTTGATTGCAAATTATTGACCTAAAAGACTTTTGAAATTAAGAAAAGCTATTTTATTAATAGAGGAGAGGAATTTAATGAACTTAGGAGCAAGAGATCAGATTACTATTCTTATAGTTGATGATGAAAAAAGTATAGTGGACTTTATTAAAATGGGGTTAGAAGGTGAAGGGTATTTAGTATATGAAGCATATGATGGGAATGAAGCAATAGAGCTAGCAAGAAAAATAAATCCTAATATAGTGATATTGGATATTATGCTGCCAGGAATGGATGGATATGAGGTATGTTCAATTATTAAGAAGTCTATAAAAACATCAGTTATTATGCTAACAGCATTAGATGAAGTTGATGATAAGGTAAAAGGGTTGGATATTGGAGCTGATGATTATATGGCAAAACCTTTTAGCTTCAAGGAGCTTTTAGCACGCATTAATGCGAGGATAAGAAATAGTTTTCCGGAGCTAAGCGATATTACTAATATAGGAAATTTTAAAGTGGATGATAAAGCTCATGAAATAACCTATCGTGAAAAAGTATTAGATCTACCTCCAACCCAATACAATTTGTTAAGTTTTTTACTTATGAATAATGGAATAGCATTGAGCAAATCGCTTATACTTGAAAAAGTATGGGGATATGATTTTAATGGAGAAGATAATATTGTTGAAGTATACATAAGGTACTTAAGAGATAAGATTGGAGACAAAGATCATAATATCATTAAAACTGTCCGAGGTGTTGGATATAAGATGGTGGCACAATGAAAAAATTAAGAAATAAATTAAAAATAAAGAGTTTGAAATGGCAATTGTTGTTTAGGTTTCTTGTGATATTAATTTTATTATTGGGAATTATGGGACTTTTTCAGTATATAAGTATGAAAAATTATTTATACAAAACAAAGGTGCAAGTACTTCATGAGAGGTTTCATAATCTAGACTTTAAGAAAATGTCAAAAGAAAATATGGAGGATATAACTGAAAGTGATACTAAAGAAATTTTAAAGAATTTGTGGGATAAAAATATGAGTGTAGCTCTAATAAATAAAAATGGAGAGCTGTTAGGTCAAAGAAGCAATATAGATACACCTAGAGATGATGATGACGGCGACGATGATTCAAAGGAGCCAGATGAGCTAAAGAGGAAAGAGGTACCAGTACCGGTGCTTTCTAGAGAGAAATATATAGAGATTTGCAATGAACAAGGGAATTTAGAACATACATATGAAGTAGTAAGAGATGAAAACAATAATTATCAAATGGTTGCATGGATAAAAGTTGGGGATTTAGATTCACCATCAGGGTTAATACAGCTGAGTACACCAATAGACGATATTACAAGTATCTTAGATAGGCAAGAGTATGTGCATATTAGTCTTTCGATTATGATTCTCATAGTGGGAACAATACTTGGAATCACTATTTTTAATCGAACATTGAAGCCGTTATATAAGATAACTGATACTGTGGAAGGAATAAGTGTAACTGATCTTCATACAAGACTAACGGAAGAAAGTGGTCAATTAGAAATTAATAGATTATCAAAATCCTTTAATATTATGCTTGAAAGAATAGAGGCATCATTTGAAAAAGAACAGCTTATCAAAGAAAAAATGAGACGATTTGTATCTGATGCATCACATGAATTACGTACACCACTAACTTCAATTCATGGTTTTGTTGAAGTATTATTAAGAGGGGCAGCAAAAAATCAGGAAAAATTAGATTTGGCTTTAAACAGCATATTGATGGAAAGTGAAAGGCTTGCAAAATTGGTAAATGACCTTTTAATATTAACTAGGTTAGATCAGCAGCCAATTGTTGAAATAAAAAAGGAGAATTTGAATGATGTTATAAATGAAATAATTCCTCAACTGCAGATACTTTCTAAGGATAGAACTTTAAATATAGAGTTGAAGGAGTATATAGATGTATATATAAATAAAAATCAAATTAAGCAGGTCATATTCAATATAACTCAAAATGCTGTAATTCATACTGATAAAGAAAAAGGTGTTATAACAATTTCTATAGGCATAGAAGATTACCAAAATAAAACCTTCGCGGTTTTGAAGATATCTGATAATGGAACTGGAATACCTAAAGAGCATTTAGATAAAATATACGATAGATTTTTCAGAAGTGATTCTCACAGAGCTAGGGAACAAGGAGGATATGGATTGGGTCTTTCTATAGTAAAATCAATAATTGATAGCAATTGTGGAAAAATAAGAGTAGAAAGTGATCTTGGAGTTGGGACAATATTCTCAATATATTTAAAATTAGAAAATAAGGCAGATGGATTTGATGTTTCTTGATTGTGCCTAAATAAGAAAAGATGTTACAAAATAGATTTATCGTATTATTTTGTAACATCTTTTTTAGTATATTTCTTTATTCTATTGATTAAAATATCAACGCATCTTTAGTTTAAGACATCGATAAGAAAATCTGGGTGAGTAGTCTTAAATAGTTCTCAGCAAATTCTAAGCTTTAACTAAGGATACATTAAGACTTTTTTGTTATAATTCCAATAATGAGGAAATTTATATATTTTAGGTAGGTGGGGATTATTATAAGTACAGTAAGTATTTTCATATTAATGATTGTGATAATAATAGTCATTTTATTCTTTATATTTGTGACTGGTAAAATTGAAAAACATGAAGCAACTAGGAGCAGTTATGCTCTTGGAACTTTGATCAACTTAAGAGCAAATGGAAATAAAGCTAAAGCAGCAATAGATAAAGCGCTAGAAAGGTTAGACCAAATTGATGATAGAATGTCAGCTTTCAAAGAAAGTAGTGATATATCAAAAATAAATTTTAATGCAGGAAATAAGAGAGAGAAAGTAAATAATGATACTTATTTTGTAGTTAAAAAAGCCATAGAATACAGTAGAATTTTAGAAGGTACTTTTGATCCAACAATAAGACCATTAGTAAAGTTATGGAGTATAGGTACAAAAGAAGAACGAATTCCGGAAAAATCTAAAATAGAAAAGGTATTAAAACTTATAGATTATAACGATGTTATTTTTGATGACAAAAATAATTCAATAATGTTAAAACATGATAAACAAGCTCTAGATGTCGGAGGTATTGCAAAAGGATTTGCAGCTGATGAAATAAGAGATATTTTTTATCAGTATAATATTAAAAGTGCATTAATTGATTTAGGTGGAAACATTTTTGCTCTTGGAAGTAAGGAAGACGGTTCAGCTTGGAAAGTTGGAATTCAAAACCCATTTAAGCCTAGGGGAGAATTTATAGGAATATTAAGCGTAAAAAATAAATCAATAGTAACCTCAGGTAATTATGAAAGATATTTTATAAAAGATGGAAAGAAATTTCATCATATAATTGACCCTAAAACAGGATACCCATCTGAAAGCAAAATTATAAGTGCAACTATTATATCAGATAATTCAATTGACGGAGATGGCTTATCAACTGGTGTTTATATAATTGGTATTGATAAAGCTATGAAGATTATAGAAACTATAGAGGGCATTGACGCTATATTTATTACAGAAGATAAGAAAATATATAAAACATCAGGGATTGATGAAAGTATTTTTACATTAACAGATAGTGAATTTTTTTAGCTATTGTGTCTGGAGCTAAATATAGAGGCAAGGACATAATTGAGTCAATAAGAAAGCTTTAAATCAATCAAAATAATAAGAAGAGATAATACAGATTGAAACAAACCTCGTTAAGTTGGAATACAACTTATTAGCAGGGACAAATTCAATTTGTACTATCTTTTTTTATTTAGATTCTTCGAATAATTTAGCCTTTTCCTTAATTCTAAGATGTTTTAATTGCCATTTCTCAGCGAATTCTCAGCTTAGATTAAGGGAGCATTAAGGTTCTATTGCTATAATTCACTTAATTAAAGAAATTGCAATAGCAGATAATGAAGTGAAAATAATATTTCTATTAGAAATTAATTGGAAAAATGTGATTAATGTAATTAACATAAAAATTTATTATTGCTAAATATAGAGAGTTAGAAAAGGGGAAAGAAACATGGCAAGTAAAATAAAAAAATCGCAGATTATAAGGCATATTATACAATTGATTGCATTTATTCTGTTACCAGGCCTTTATTCAATGACATTCAGTGAAGTAAAAACTGTATATCAAATGATTATCAATGGTAATTTTAACTTTTTTTCAGCATTACCAAGCTTAATAGAATTTATAGCTATTATGCTTTTGACTATACTATTAGGAAGATGGTTCTGTGGCTGGATATGTGCATTTGGTGCGTATAATGATTTAATATATTTTATATCAAGAAAAGTATTTAAGATAAAATTTAGAGTAGATGAAAAAGTTGATTCTGTACTTAAGTATGTTAAGTATGTAGTATTAGTTTTTATAATAGCTATTTCATGGACTATGGGAAGCAGTATACTAGAAAGTACGAGTCCTTGGGATGCTTTTGGTCAAATAACTGATGTATCTACTATTTTTTCAAGATTAATTATTGGATTGATATCTTTAATATTAATCACGATAGGAGCAGCATTCATTGAGAGATTTTTCTGCAGATATCTATGTCCTTTAGGTGCAATATTCTCTATTATTTCTAAGATTGGAATAGTTAAGATTAATAAGCCAAAAGTTGATTGTGGTAAATGTAGAGCCTGCACAATGAATTGTTCAATGGGGTTACCGCTCTATAAGGTAGATTATGTCAAAGGTGGAGATTGTATAAATTGTTTAAAATGTACTGAAGTATGTTACAGAAATAATGCTAATGTAAATGTACTTGGAAGAGATTTAGATGCTAAGTTAACAGGATCAGTAGCTATGGCTACATTTTTAGGTATATATGGACTTACTAACTTCGCCGGTAATGCAGTAACTAAATCTGGAATCGTAGCTAAGAGTAACGCAGTTTCAAGCAATTTAAATTCACAAACTGAATCTTCACAAAAATATAAGGATGGAACATACATAGGCACTGGACAAGGGTATAGAGGCGGACAAACTAAAATGTCAGTTACTATTTCTAATGGAAAAATAGCTAAAATAGAAACTATATCTAATGAAGATACTTCAAAGTTTTATCAAAGAGCAGAAGAAACTATAACTAATAGTATAATTTCAAAACAATCAACATCAGTAGATACTGTTTCAGGAGCTACATTTAGTAGTAAAGGTATCATAAGTGCTGTTAAAAGTGCATTAGAACAAGCAGCTAGTGGAGAGTCAACAAGTAGCACTTCAAATAATAATAGTACAAGTAAAACTGAAGTTGCAGCAGAAAATTCAAAGTCAAATCCAGGAACTACAAGTTCGAATGCAGTTCAAAATACTACAAGTGAATATAAAGATGGGACATACACAGGAAGTGGAACTGGTTATAGAGGAGGAACAACTAAGGTTTCTGTAACTGTATCTGATGGAAAGATATCAAGTATACAAGCTATATCTAATCAAGATACTCCAAAGTTTTATCAAAGATCAGAGGGAACTATAATTAAGAGCATAATTTCAAAACAATCAACATCAGTGGATATTGTATCTGGGGCAACTTATAGTTCGAAGGGTATCGTGAGTGCTGTAACAAATGCTTTGAATGAAGCAAAATAATAAAATATACTTGACGTTTGAAACTTAATGGTATAACCTTTAAGTTGTGAAAGAAAATTTTATAATTGAATAACTAGGGGAGCTAATATTTTGGCTGAGATTGGAAAGATTGATTTCCTAGACTCTTATAACCTGATTTGGATAATACCAGCGTAGGGAAGTATATTAATATTATTTGTGTAAGTATTGATATGATTTGTGCATGATTTATTGATGTATCCCTTGTGGATACATTTTTTTTATGCAAAATAATTAACTTCTTTTAAGGTTAATCAATTTAAACGTCATTGTAAAGGTGATTTAGTAAATTTATTTCACATTAAAAAGTAAGTTTATTGATTTTATTATTAAAGGAGTGAATTTTAATGAAAGAAAAGAGTAAAGCACAGAAGATGGCGCTAAGTGGCGTGTTAATCGGTATTTCTGTTATTTTTGGAACATTTTCAATACCGATTGGAGCTGCTAAAATATCTCCAATACAACATTTCGTAAATGTAGTTGGAGCAATAACACTTGGGCCAGTATATGCTCTTATGAATGCATTTGTGACATCCCTAATAAGAAATTTTATGGGAACAGGAAGTTTATTGGCTTTTCCAGGAAGCATGGTAGGAGCATTACTTGCAGGAATTCTTTATAAAAAATTTAGAAAGCCGGGCATTGCAGTAATTGGAGAAATAATTGGAACTGGAATATTAGGAGCATTATTAGCTTATCCTATAGCTACAATGGTGTTAGGAAAACAAGTAGCAATTTTTGTATATGTTGTTCCGTTTATATCAAGTTGTAGTGTTGGAGCAATTATAGCGTACTTTTTTATAAAAGTTCCTGTCATTAAAAAAATACTAGTAGATAATGAGTTTCAAGTTAAAAGAGAGGAAACTAATAACATAGATAAGATTTAAATGAAATATTACAGGTGAAAGGATGAGTTTATGTTTAGAGCATTAACTATTGCAGGATCAGATACTTGTGGAGGAGCAGGAATTCAAGCGGATTTAAAAGCTTTCTCAGCAAATGGAGTATATGGGATGAGTGTTATCACAGCGGTAACGGCTCAAAATACTATGGGGGTTTTTGGAATTCAAGATATAAATCCTGAAATGATTGAATCTCAGATAGATGTTATTTTTGAAGATATAAGAGTAGATGCTATAAAAATAGGAATGGTCTCTAAAATTGAATCTATAAAAGCTATATCAAAATCTTTGAGAAAAGTTGATAAACTACCAGTGATAGTTCTAGATCCAGTTATGATTTCTAAAAGTGGATTTAATCTGTTATCGAAGGATTCAAAAGATACTTTAGTTAAGGAATTATTTCCATTAGCAACATTAATAACTCCTAATTTGCCAGAGGCAGAAGAAATTTTAGGGATGAAAATAGAAAACTTAGATGAAATGAAGGAAGCCGCTTTGAGAATTAAAGAACTTGGTCCGAAGGCAGTTTTAGTTAAAGGAGGGCATTTAGAAGGGGAAGCAACAGACTTGTTATATGATGGAAAGAGCTTTCTTATTCTAAAGCAAGAAAGGATAAATACCACTCATACTCATGGAACAGGATGTACTTTATCTTCAACTATAGCAGCAAATTTAGCTAAGAATATGACAATAGAGGAAGCAGTTAGAATTGGTAAAGAGTATATAACATGTGCAATCGAACATGGTTTTGAGCTTGGTAAAGGTGTAGGCCCTACTAATCATTTTTACGAGCTATATAAGAAAGCAGGAATGATTGAATAATACTATAGAACTCAAGTTAAATTTTATAACTAATAAATTAAATAATAATGGTATGAGGAGAGGGAAAGAAATGAATTATAAAACACAAATGGAAGCAGCTAAAAAAGGTATAGTTACAAAGGAAATGAAAATAGTAGCGGAAAAAGAAAGAATTTCAGAAGAAAAATTAATGAAACTTGTTTCAGAAGGTAAAGTAGCTATACCTGCGAATGTCAACCATAAATCACTTAGCCCAGAGGGTATTGGTGATGGATTAAGAACAAAAATAAATGTTAACTTAGGTATATCAGGAGACTCGGTTGATTATTGCAGAGAGATGGAAAAAGTAAAAATGGCAGTTGATTTTGGTGCAGAAGCAATAATGGATTTAAGTAATTATGGGAAGACTCAAGAGTTCAGGGAAAAGCTTATAGAATATTCTCCAGCTATGATAGGAACAGTTCCTATGTATGATGCAATTGGATACCTTGAAAAAGATCTTTTAGATATAAAAGCTAAAGATTTTCTTGACGTGGTGTTAGCTCATGCTAAAGCTGGGGTTGATTTTGTTACTATTCATGCAGGAATAAATAAAAGAACAGTTTCGCTATTTAAAGAAGATAAGAGAAGATTAAATATAGTATCAAGAGGTGGGTCATTACTATTTGCATGGATGGAGATGACAGGAAATGAGAATCCATTTTATGAATACTATGATGAATTACTTGATATACTAAGAGAATATGATGTAACAATAAGTCTTGGAGATGCTATGAGACCTGGCTGTATTGATGATTCAACAGATGCTGGACAAATTACAGAACTTATAGAGTTAGGATTATTAACAAAAAGAGCTTGGGAAAAAGACGTACAAGTTATGATAGAAGGACCAGGTCATATGGCAATGAATGAGATTGCAGCTAATATGCAAATTGAAAAAAGATTATGTCATGGGGCACCTTTCTATGTATTAGGCCCTCTTGTTACAGATATTGCACCTGGGTATGATCATATAACTTCAGCTATTGGTGGCGCTATTGCAGCAACACATGGAGCTAATTTCCTTTGCTATGTAACACCAGCTGAGCATTTAAGGCTTCCTGATTTATCTGATGTTAGAGAAGGAATTATTGCATCTAAAATTGCAGCTCATGCAGCAGATATTGCTAATGGACTTCCAGGGGCTAGAGATAGAGATAATGCAATGGCTGATGCTCGTCAAAAACTTGATTGGGAAGAGATGTTCAAGATTGCTATTGATGGGAAAAAGGCTAGGGAATATTTTGAAAGTGTACCACCAGAAGATATGCATAGCTGTTCTATGTGCGGGAAAATGTGTGCAGTAAGAACAACTAACAGAATTTTAAATGGCGATAAAGTGGAGCTTCTGGATTAGAAATAAGATTTACGTGAATTATAATTATCTATGTTGCAAGTGAATTTCTACAGTATTATTTCAATTTAGCATTTGTCTTATTAAAATTTTAAATGTAAGTTCATAATTGCAACATAGATATCAAGTAAAAGAAACTTGGGAAATTTTTACTTTTGAGAGGAGGTATTTTAGTGAGAATTATTAAAAGAATGAATTCTTACTAAAAGATATTTATGAGTAATGAAATATCAATTAAAATAGGAAGTTTATTAAATGAAGTTAGGAATAAGAAACCACTTGTACATAATATAACAAATTATGTTACGGTTAATGATTGTGCAAATATTTTACTTGCAATAGGTGCATCACCAATTATGGCTGATGATATAAAAGAAGCAGCGGATATTACTAAGATTTCATCTGCCCTTGTAATAAATATTGGAACATTAAATGAGCGAACTATTGAATCTATGATTGCATCTGGTAAGAAAGCAAATGAATTAAATATTCCAGTCGTTTTTGATCCAGTTGGAGCAGGAGCATCAGAATTTAGAAATTCAACAACAAAGAGATTATTAGAAGAAGTGAAAATAAGTGTTTTACGTGGAAATATGTCTGAGATTAAATTTATAAGCGGATTAGGCTCTACAACTAAGGGAGTTGATGCCTCAGAAAATGACGCAAGAACAGGAAATGATGAGGGAATAGATGTAGCTAAAAACTTAGCTAAAAAACTTCAGTGTACTGTAGCCATTACAGGTGCAACAGATATTATATCTGATGGAGAAAGAGTAGTTATACTTGAAAATGGAACTAAGATGTTATCTAATGTCACAGGAACAGGCTGCATGACAACTGCATTAATTGGAGCGTTTTGTGGGGCAGGTTCAGATTATTTTATAGGAGCAGTTTCTGGTATTATTTCCATGGGAATATCGGGTGAAATTGCTTTGGATAAAGCAGGGAAGATTGGAACAGGAAGTTTTCATATTGCAATTATAGATGCCATAAGCAATTTGACTTCTAATATCATTGAAAAGATGAATAAGATAAAGGAAATATAATAAACAATGTTTGCGTGTATATCATTGAAATGAAATACACGCATTAATGTGTGAACTTATCTAAAATATAATATGAAGGAGAGAGAAGTTTCATGAAACCTAAAATAGATTATAGTATCTACCTTGTAACAGATAGAGATTTAATGAGTACAGAAACTTTAGAAGAAGCTGTGGAAAAAGCTATAATTGGAGGATGTACATTAATTCAATTAAGAGAAAAAGATTGTTCATCACTCGACTTCTATAATACAGCTGTGAGAGTTAAAGAGATTACAGATAAACACAATATTCCATTAATAATAAATGATAGAGTGGATATTGCACTAGCAGTAGATGCGGCTGGAGTGCATGTTGGACAAAGTGATATTCCTGCAGCAATTGTAAGAAAAGTCATAGGAAATGATAAAATTCTTGGAGTTTCAACAGGGTCTGTAAATGAAGCTCTTGAAGCAGAAAAAAATGGAGCTGATTATTTAGGAGTTGGTGCGATGTATTCAACTGGTACTAAAAAAGACGCAGATTCAACTAGTATGAATGAATTAAGAAAAATTAGAGAAAATGTATCTATACCTATAGTTGTAATAGGTGGAATAAATAAGGATAGAGTTAAGGATTTCAAAGGAATAGGAATTGATGGACTTGCAATAGTTTCTGCTATTATAGCAAAGGAAGATATTACTACAGCCGCTAAAGAATTAAAAAATGAATTTATTAAAATCTAACTATTAAATATATAGCATTTTAAAGGCACTGTTTACTGGAATTTCTGGTATAGTGCTTTTATTTTATTCTTATTTATACTGAGCATAAAATATATTTTGCAGAATATTGTCATATAGTATGTTTTGACAAATTATAGTAAAAAAATTAAACTTAAGATAGCATAAAGATTATAGTAGAATAGCAAGTTTAATGGAGTTTAATGACGATTAAAGTAATACTGCAGATAATATCCATAGAGAGCTTGAAAGTAAGGATGTGCTTTGCTACGAAAGTTGGAAAATATATCAATAGAAAGTTAGGACTATCAATTTTGATAACGTCAGTAGTATTTGTATTGGGATTAGCATATATAAAAAATCACAAGAACATAGGATCTAATGATATTGTCAGAAAAGAAAAAGAAGAATACGTGGAAAGAGAACGTGTATCGAAGAGTATAACAACAGTGGAGACAAATGATGAGAGAATTCTTACACAAATAGGTAAAAAAAAGTTAATAGTAAATAGCTATTATAATATTGATGCTGCTTCAAATAGTAAAGAGGGTGATATGAGAGGCGTTGTAAAAGAAAAGTGGAGGCATATTAAGCCTAAGAAGGAATATACAATAGGCGTTTTGCTACCTCATTTTGAAGATCAATATTGGGTCTCAGCGAATTATGGAATAATAAATTATGCAAAGGAATTAGGAGTTAAGGTAAAGTTATATGCAGTTGGAGGCTATATAGAGTTTGGAAATCAAAAAGAAGAGCTGATGGACTTAGCAGAGGATGATAAAATTGATGGGATAGTGTTTGCTACATTAGATAATACAAAATTTAATTCAGATGTAGAGAATATTGTTCATAATGATAAGCCTATTGTTGCACTAGTAAATGATATTAATGCTCCCGATATTAGCGCAAAAGCAATAGTTTCCTATTATGATATGGGATATAAAGCAGGAGAGTATGTTGTTGAAGATTCAGCAGGGAAAGATATAAAAATTGCATTTTTCCCTGGGCCAAAAGAATCAGGGTGGGCATCAGATACATTAAATGGTTTTAAAGATGCAGTTTCAAGGTTAAAGAAAAATGATCAAAAGATAGATATTAGCAATCCTTTTTATGGAGACACAAGACCTGATGTGCAGCGATTACATATAACAAGTGTTTTAGAAAATAATGACGATTATGATTATTTAGTTGGTTGTGCTCCAGCAGTAATTGAAGCTGAAAAATTTATTGCTAAACGCAAAGAGAAATTTAAAAATATAAGAATTGTATCAACATATATGACAAGTGATGTTTTTAATCTAATAAAAAAGGGAGCTGTATTAGCTTCTCCATCAGATCAAACTATCCAACAATGTAGAATAGCATTAGATATGATTATAAGAATTCTAAATGGAGAAAAGGCAGGAGTAGATTTCCCATTCCAAAGTGGTCCGTGTGTGCCTATAATTTCAAGGGATAATATTTCACAATTTAAGTATGAAGACCTATTTGGAAGTAAAGAGTATATTCCAGTATTAAATCATATGGATAAATAAGGGTTAAGTTATGAGCATAAAAAAGAAATTTAGGAATATGAAGATTAAGCGTAGATTTACAATTTCAACATTAACAGTAGTTATAATTACCATGTTAATATTTGAAATAATAAGAATAATAATATTGGTTTCAGGAATAAATAAGGATTCAATGCAAAAAGTTGAAACAATCACTAGATTAGCAGCACTTAGCTATCAAGACCCAATTTGGAATTTAAATATTGTAGGAATTAAAGAAATTAGTGATGCATTATTTGAGGATGAGGAAATTGGTTATATTCAAGTTAAAGCTAAAGGTAATGGAGAAATATACAATAAGTATAAAAAAGATGATATATATTCTGAGCAAAATTTGATTATAAAGAAAGTCAACGTTTTAAAAGATGAAATACCAATAGGTGAGGTCACTATAGGTCTTACAAGGTATTATAAATCAAAAGTTATTGAAAATTACATAATTGCGACAATCATAAGGCTTTTGGTAATGGTTTTACTTCTTTGGTTAGCAATAAGTATTGTTTCTCGTATTGTTACCAAGTCTATATATGAGCTGAGTGTAGGAACTGATGAGATATCAAATGGGAACTTGACTCACAGATTATTTATTAATTCAAGAGATGAAATAGGGGAATTGGCTATTAAATTTAATAATATGGCTCAAACTTTATATAATATGATTAAGCAGAGGAATGAAGCAATAAATGAACTCAAATATTCAGAAGAGAAATTTAATAAGGCATTTAATTATAGTGCTGATGTAATCGCTATTGTAAGGCTTAGTGATAAACTATACATTGAAATAAATCAAGCGTTTTTACGCACTTTTGGATATAAACGTGAAGAGATAATTGGTCATTACTCAGATGAGTTTAACCTGTGGGAAAATGAAGAACATCGCTTGAAGGTGATTCAAATATTAGATAGTGGAGGCATGCTGCGTAATGAAGAGATAACTTGGAACACTAAATATGGAGAAGTTAGAGTTGGATTATTTTCAACGGAAATAATTGAAATTGACTGTATAGAATGCGTAATATTTGTTTGGAATGATATTACAGAACGTAAAAAAATTAGTGAAGAGTTGAAACGCGTTAATGATGAACTAGAAGATAAAGTTAATGAAAGAACAAAACAACTTATGCAGACTTTTGCTGAGTTAGAAGAACAACATAATAAGCTCAAGTCAGCTCAGTCGAAATTGATTCAATCAGAAAAGATGGCTAGTCTTGGTACTTTAGTAGCAGGGGTAGCACATGAAATTAATAATCCTATTAATTATATATATTTAAGTTCAAAAGTTCTGGATATGGATTTATGCAATTTTAAAGAAGAACTTATTGAATTATTGGATAATGCGGATGATGATGTGTTAAATTTCTTCGAACAATATTTTAACAAATTTTCTAAATCAATAATTAATATTCTAGATGGGTCTAATCAAGTAACAACCATAGTTAACGATTTGAGATTATTCTCTAGGCTTGATGAGGCAGTTAAAAAAGAGATAGATGTTTCAGAAGCTTTGGAAACAACAATAAGGTTGGTTAAAACCAAATATACTAAACAAATTAAATTTATAAAGAAATTTCAAACTCATAGGAAGATAGAGTGCTATCCTTCACAATTAAATCAGGTATTTTTAAATATAATTGTAAATGCGTGTCATGCTATAGTTGAAAAACAAAATGACTTAGTATGTGAGAATAATGGATTAATAGGTATAAGCGTTTTTGACAATAACAAAGAAATTATAATCGAATTTTGTGATAATGGGTGTGGTATGACTAAAGATACAATATCAAGAATATTTGAACCATTTTTTACAACTAAACCAATGGGACAAGGAACAGGGTTAGGTATGTCTATATCATATGGTATTATTGAAAAACACAATGGAAGTATTGATGTGGAATCTAAGGTGGGGGAAGGATCAACTATAACTATTCATATTCCTTACTAAAAGATATTAATAATAAAATCAATAAGGCACCATAATCTAAAATTATATTTTAATTTCAGTAAGGAGAAGATAAATGAAATTTGTTATAAATAAGGACAAGCTTAGAGAACTTAATAAAATAGATAGTAAAGATAAAAAATATACAATACTATTAATTGATGATGAACTAGCAAATCTTGAGGCTTTAACAAGACTCTTAGAAGAAGAGTATGATGTAATCAAAGCAGAAAATGGGTTTGAAGCATTAAATATACTTAAAGATGAATCATGTTCTAAAAAAATCAATTTGATTATCTCAGATCAGCGCATGCCAGGAATGACAGGGGTTGAATTATTAAAGCAAACAATATCTATTGTCCCAAATGCAATTCGTATTATTTTAACTGGATTCATGGATGTGAAAGATATTATTGATTCAATTAATGAAGGGCATATTTATAAATTTCTTTTAAAGCCATTGGAGGCAGATGAGTTGTTAATTTCCGTAAAAAGGGCTTTGGAGACATATGAATTGAAAATGAAAAATATTAAGCTTATAGATGAGTTAAAGCAAACAAATAAGAAATTAAAGAAAAGTGAAGTTTACTTAAGCACTATTTTCAATTCGGTAAGTGATGCAATATTAATTCATGATTTTAATGGGATTATAGTTAACGTTAATGATACTGCTAATAGGCTATATGGATATCTACATGATGAACTAATTGGTATGAGTATAAAAGATATTATTTCAAAAAATTCACCGTACATATACGATGATATACTTAAATTGATTAATGATAGAAAGAAAAATAAGATTAATACTCCAGTAACCCTTGAAGCTATTTCAATAGATAAAAATCATAAAGAGTTTTGGGTTGAGAGTAATAGTCGTGCAATAATATTTAATGAGCAGAAGGCCATTATTGCAGCTGTAAGAGACATAACTGAAAGAAAAAATACTGAATTAAAATCAAAAGAAGAGGCTTTGGAATTAGAAAAATTAAGAACTGAATTTTTTGCTAATATTTCTCACGAATTGAGAACACCACTTAATATAATACTAGGTGTAATACAAATTCTAAGAAGAGATCTTTTAGATAAAGAAAAACCGATCGACAAAGGAAAGATAATTAATAATATAGACATTGAAAGACAAAATTGTTTTAGATTACTTCGTTTAATAAATAATTTAATTGATTCAACTAAATTAGATGCAGGACATTTTGAGATTGATATGATTAATTGTAACATTGTCAGTGTCGTAGAAGAAATCACTCTGTCAGTAGCTGGTTATATAAGCAATAACAATATAAACCTTATATTTGATACCGATGTTGAAGAAAAAATTATTGCTTGTGATCCTGATAAAATTGAAAGGATTATGTTAAACCTACTGTCTAATTGCATAAAGTTCACAGATGATGATGGAAGCATATTTGTAAATATATTTGATGGAGAAGAATATATAACCTTGTCTGTAGAAGATACAGGTATAGGAATTCCAGAAGAAAAAGTTGAAATTATTTTTGATAGATTTAGACAAGTAGATAAATCTTTTACAAGAAATTATGAAGGAAGCGGAATTGGATTATCTCTCGTAAAGTCCTTAGTAGAGATGCATGATGGCACGATATCAGTGGAAAGTAAATATGGGGTAGGAACTAAATTTACGATTAAACTTCCAGTAAAGGTATTAAATAAAAGTAAAGAAAGAGTTAATATAAGTAATAATATAATTAATACTTGTGTAGAAAAAATAAATATTGAATTTTCAGATATATATAAACAACATTTGTAGAGGAATAAGTAAAAAAGTACGAGATTATACTTAGAATTTGCAAATATATAGTCAATTAACGAAAAAGCAATATATTATATGTTTTTATGAAAATATATAAGAATTTGTGTATAATATATATGGCGAAATACATTAGTATAACGATGTTAAAGGTATTATTAATTGTTTGTTATACAAAAAAGGTGTATAATGTTCTGATTTGGACGAAATATATCTAGGGAGGGATTTTTACATGGAAATATTAGAATTGAAAAAAAATTTATACTGGACAGGAGTATTAGATGCCAATTTAAGGGTATTTGATATTATCATGGAAACAGAGTTTGGAACTTCTTATAATTCTTATTTACTTAAAACAAGTGAAAAAACAGTATTATTTGAAACTGCAAAGGCTAAGTTTTTAGATGGATATTTAAAGGCGTTAAATAAGCTAGTTGATATTAAGGATATTGACTATATTGTAGTAAACCATACTGAGCCAGATCATGCAGGAAGTATAGAAAAACTTATTGAAATGAATCCTAATATTAAGATTATTGGAAGCCAAGTTGCTATAGGATTCTTGAAGAATATTGTTAACAGAGAATTTAATGGAATAATAGTTAAAGAAAATGAGACTTTAAGCTTGGGTGACAAAACTTTACGTTTTATGTCAGTACCAAATTTACATTGGCCTGATACAATGTATACTTATATTGAAGAAGATAAGACTTTAGTTACTTGTGATTCATTTGGTTCTCATTATAGTTTTGAAGGAATTCTACTAAGTAAGGTTACAGATAATGAGGGATATTTAAGAGCTCTTAAATATTATTTCGATTGTATTATTGGACCTTTTAAGAATCCGTTCATGATTAAAGCATTAGATAGGATTAAAGATTTAGAAATTGATATGATTTGTACAGGACATGGTCCAGTTCTTGACTGTAGAATAGATGAAATTATGGAATATTATAAGAAGTGGTCTAATGTTTCAAATCCAAATCCTAGAAAGACAGTAATCATACCATATGTAAGTGCGTATGGGTATACAAAAGAATTAGCAGAAAAGATTGCAGAAGGAATTAAGGCTAGTGGAGATATAGATGTTAGAGTTTATGATATGGTAGAGGCAGATAAAGACAAAGTTCTTGAAGAACTAGAATTTGCAGATGGTATTTTATTTGGTTCACCAACAATAGTTGGTGAGGCTCTAAAGCCAATATGGGATTTAACTACTTCAATCTTTGCAAGAACTCATGGTAATAAACTAGCAAGTGCTTTTGGAAGTTATGGATGGAGTGGGGAAGCTGTTCCTCATATTATAGAAAGACTAAAGCAACTTAGAATGAAGGTTGTTGATGAAGGATTCCGTGTTAAATTCAAACCAAGTGAGAGTGAGTTAAGTGATGCTTATGATTATGGTTATAATTTTGGATTCCTGCTTTTAAATAAAGAAAATCTAAATAAAAATTAATATGTAATTGTTATTTTATTAGGACTTATTGTAATAAGTCCTAATTTTAGTTATCATATTTTAAAAATGACAAGTTAAAGAATGGGTTTTGACTTTGTTTAGAAAAGAGTACTAAGGCAAAGGTATGAGTAATTATGATTCTTAGAAAAGGAGATTAAAGAATGAGTATAGGATATGCGTGTTTAACAATAGGAGTTCCAGATACTAATTTAAAAAGCTGTACTTCGAAGAGTTTAACTGAAGAAAAGCTATTGGAAATAATATCGTATAATTTGAAATCTCTTAAAAATATAATTGAATATAATATAAAGAATAATATAAAGCTTTTTAGGATTAGTTCAGACTTAATACCATTCGGATCCAGTCATTTGAACCAATTATCATGGTGGAATATATTTTCCCAAGAATTTGGGGAAATAGGTAGAAAGATTATGGATAATGATATAAGGGTATCGATGCATCCAGGGCAATATACAGTGCTTAATTCTCCTAGTGATGATGTTGTAAAGAGAGCAATTGAAGATTTAAATTATCATGTTAAAGTTTTGGATAACTTTGGAGTTGGAGAAAATCATAAAATTATATTGCATATTGGTGGAGTTTATAATGATAAAGAGCAGGCGATAAAAAGATTCGCAGATAATTATAAACGTTTGAATGATCAGGTGAAAGAAAGACTTGTTATTGAAAATGATGATAAATCGTACAATATAAATGATGTTCTTAAAATAGGAAATGGACTAAATATTCCAGTTGTTTTTGATAATCTTCATAATGAGATAAATTGTTATGATAGAGAAAAAAGCGATTCATATTGGATAAGTGAGTGCAATAAAACATGGAAAGAGAAAGATGGAAGGCAGAAAATACATTATTCTCAGCAAGACCCATTAAAAAAGGCAGGCTCTCATTCAAATACAATAAAAATTAATAAGTTTATAGAGTTCTATGAAAGTGTAAAAGGGAAAGATATAGATATAATGCTTGAAGTTAAGGATAAAAATTTTTCAGCTGTAAAGTGTATAAATTCTATAGCTGAAAATGCTAAAATAAAAAAACTTGAGGAAGAATGGGGAAGATATAAATACAAGGTTTTAGAGAATTCTCCTTCAAATTACTTAGAAATAAGGAAGCTACTTAAAGATAAAACTCAGTATCCAGCGGTTAAGTTTTATAATTATATTGAAGATGCCATGGAAGAGGAAATAACAATTGGAAATTCAATAAATACTGCATTACATGTATGGGGATATTTTAAGAATTTAGCAGATGATAAAGAGAAAATGAGCTTTTTAAAAAGTATTGAAGATTATAAAAATGGAAAAGTTTCAATAAAATCAATAAAAAATAAATTGTTTAAGATAGCTGTAAAATATAATGAATCATACCTTTTAAACTCGTATTATTTCCTATAAAATAGATTTATTAATTGTGAATTATAATAATTTTCTAGTATTTGATACAGTTTTACTATAAAAAAAGGTATAATATTTTCATATAGATGAAAGTTATAGGGAGGAATTTTATATGGAAATATTAGAATTAAAAAAGAATTTTTATTGGACAGGAGTTTTAGATCCTGGTTTAAAAGTATTTGATATAGTTATGGAGACAGAGTTTGGAACATCTTATAATTCCTACTTACTTAAAACAGGGGAAAAGACTGTATTATTTGAAACTGCCAAAGCTAAATTTTGGGATGGGTATTTAAGTGCATTAAATAAATTAGTTGATATTAATGATATTGATTATATTGTAGTAAATCATACAGAACCTGATCATGCTGGGAGTATAGAAAAGCTTATTGAAATCAATCCTAATATTAAAATAGTTGGTACACAAGTTGCTATAGGATTTCTAAAGAATATTGTAAATCGTGATTTTTATAGCATAACAGTAAAAGAAAATGATACTTTAGAATTGGGAGATAAAACATTACGTTTCATGTTCTTACCTAATTTACATTGGCCAGATACAATGTATACATATATTGAAGAGGATAAAACCCTTATAACTTGTGATTCGTTTGGATCTCACTATAGTTTTGATGAAATATTATTGAGTAAGGTTAAAGATAATGAGGGTTACTTAAGAGCTACTAAATATTATTTTGATTGTATCATTGGGCCTTTTAAGACGCCATACATGGTTAAGGCATTAGATAGAATTAAAGATCTAGATATTGATATGATATGTACTGGGCATGGTCCAGTTATAGATTGTAGGATTGATGAAATCATGGAACTTTATAAAGAATGGTGTACTGTAGTTAATCCAAATCCAAGAAAAACAGTAATTATACCTTATGTTAGTGCGTATGGATATACTAAAGAGTTAGCTGGTAAAATATCAGAAGGTATTAAAGATAGCGGAGATATAGATGTAAGATCGTACGATTTAGTAGAAGATGATAAGGAAAAAGTAATTGAAGAATTAGGATTCGCTGATGGAATTTTATTTGGAACACCTACTATAGTTGGTGAGGCTTTAGAGCCAATTTGGGATTTAACTATAAAGATGTTTGCTAGAACACACGGAGGAAAACTTGCTAGTGCCTTTGGAAGTTATGGATGGAGTGGTGAAGGAGTTCCACACATTATAGAAAGATTAAAACAACTTAGGATGAAGGTTGTGGATGATGGATTTAGAATTAAATTTAAGCCTAGTGATAGTGAGTTAAGTGAGGCTTATGATTATGGATATAATTTTGGATGTATACTTCAAAATAAAGAGAATCCAAAGAAAAAATCAGCTAAAAGAACATTAGTAAAATGTTTAGTGTGTGGAGAAATATTTGATTCAAGTCTTGAAATATGTCCAGTTTGTGGTGTAGGAAAAGAAAATTTCGTACCAGTTGAAATAGATGATAGCAATTATAAAAATAATACAAATGAAATTTATCTAATTCTTGGAAATGGAGCGGCAGGTATAAGCGCTGCAACGTCTATAAGAGAAAGAAATGAAACTTGCTCTATAGTATTAGTTTCTAATGAAAATGTGCTAGGTTATAATCGTCCAATGCTTACAAAGTCAATGATAGCTAAATTTAATTCGAAACAAATTGCAGTTCATGATGAAGCTTGGTATAAAGAAAATAATATTACAAATGTTCTTGACAGAGAGTTAATTGAAATAAATGCTAAAGATAAAGAGGCTGTGTTTAAAGATGGAATTAAATTAAAGTATGATAAATGTATATATGCTTTAGGAGCTGAATGCTTTGTTCCACCAATTTCAGGGAAAGATAAGAAAGAAGTTATAGCAATTCGTAGAATTTCTGATACAGATAAAATTACAGAATTATTGCCAAATGTAAGGAATGCAGTTGTAATAGGTGGAGGAGTTCTCGGTCTTGAAGCTGCATGGGAATTAACAAAAGCAAAATGTAAAGTTACAGTATTAGAGCTTGCTGATAAATTAATGGGACGTCAATTAGATTATGAAGGCGGAAAATTCCTTGAAGAAATAATTAAAGATAAAGGAATTGATGTGAGATTAGGCGTGAAAATTGATGAAATAGAGGGCGAAGATTCAGTTACCGGAGTTAGAATTAATGGAGGAGAAGTTATTGCAGCTGATTTAGTTGTTATATCTTGTGGTATTGTACCTAATTCTAAAATAGCTCAGAAATCAGGAATTGATGTTAATAGAGCAATAATAGTAAATGAAAAAATGGAGACTAATGTTTCTGATATTTATGCATGTGGAGATTGTGCAGAATATAATGGAGTAAACTATGGAATATGGCCACAAGCTCTAGAAATGGGAAAAGTAGCAGGTGCTAATGCAGCAGGAGATTCATTAACTTATGAAACAGTAGATGCAGCATTAACATTTAATGGAGCTAATACTTCACTGTATGCAATTGGTGACAACGGTAAGAACCCAGAAATTCAATATAAAACAGTTGAGTTTAAAGATCCAGTTAAAAAGACATATACAAAATATTATTTTGCAAACAATCGTTTATGTGGAGCTATTTTAATTGGAGATACTAGTAACTTGGCTAAAGTAACTCAAGATGTGAAGGAAAGTAGATTATTTAAAGATATGTTCAAATAGAAATTTAAGATAATTTAAATTTGGAGATAACGAAATTAATTTGAATTTGGTTATTTTATTCTAAGGCTGCCGGCAAAATGTCGGTAGCTTTTAATTTTTGAAATACAGATCTGGTAGAGGTTATATAGAAATATGAATTAAGTTTCATCACAAAATTATTCTATTAGAACGGGAAGTTTTATATGATGGGATTTAATGTCAATAAAATAAAATGATTTTACTGATTAATTGGTAATAATAATAAAATAGAAAAATACAGATTAGATTATTGTTATAATGCACAATAGATTAAATAAATTAAATAAGTAAAACAGGTAGAATAGTTAAGATTATATTATTAAAAGGCAGACTCTCAGAGTTTAATAATATTAAATTTATGAATAAAGACTAGATACAGTGGCAGTTTTGCTTAAAAAGGCATAGATCTTTAAAAGCTGTGTGTAGCATCAGAATTCAACTAATAAAGTAGCACATAAGATTTAAATTAAGAGTTTATTGTTCAAATACACAAAAAAAAATGTCAAGTAAACAATATCAAGAGCTTAATAAATATATTATTATGTATATGTTAGTAAACGTTAACTCGCTTACACGGTATAATAAAGGATAAATTTGTATAATTATTAAATTTGAGGAGGAAATATAATGGCAGTTATTCATTGGAGTGGAGCGATTATTGGATTAGTAATCGCTATAATACTAATTTTAAGGAAAGTGAATCCTGTATATGCGCTTTTTGGAGGAGCTGTTATCGGCGGACTTATTGGTGGAGCCAGTTTGGCTAATACAGCACAGGCTATCATTGAAGGTACGAATAGCGTAATGGGAGCAGTTGTTCGTGTAATAGCAGCAGGAGTGCTTGCAGGTGTTCTAATTGAATCTGGAGCGGCAGAGAAAATTGCTGAGACTATAGTAGAAAAATTTGGAGAGAAAAAGGTTCTCTTAGCAATTGCACTATCAAGCATGATAATAACAGCGGTTGGAGTTTTCATACCGGTTACAGTTATTATAGTTGCACCTATAGCACTTCCAGTGGCTAAAAAAGTTGGAATCACTAAGTCGTCTATACTTTTAGCTATGATAGGAGGAGGTAAGGCTGGAAATATAATTTCTCCAAATCCTAATACAATTGCGGTAGCTAAAGGATTTAATGTTGAATTAGCACAAGTTATGATAGGAGCATTTATACCAGCAGTAATTGGACTTATAGTTACATATTTTGTTGCGACATTAATTAGTAAAAAAGGAGAAATGATTAAAGAATCAGAAATACCAGTTAGAGTAGATAATAAGGTAAAGCCAAGCTTTGGGAAGGCTATGGTAGCACCAATAGTTGCTGTAATATTATTAGCACTTAATCCTATAGCGAATATGTTGCATTTGAAATTCTTAGCGGCTATTCAAATAGATGCAATGTATATATTGCCTATAGCAGGATTAATTGGATTGTTTGCAATGGGACAACGTAGTAAGATTCTTGAGTATACAACATCAGGATTAAATAGAATGACACCAACTGTAATGATATTAATTGGTGCTGGAGCAATAGCGGGTATTATTTCTAAATCAAATTTAAGTGATGCAGTAGTATATTGTATTCAACAAACAGGCATTTCAGGAGTATTTTTAGCACCTATATCAGGTATATTGATGGCAGCAGCTACGGCTTCAACATCTACAGGTGCAATTGTAGCAACAGGAACGTTTGCGAAAGCAATACTAGCTGTTGGTGTCGCACCTTTAAGTGCAGCAATTATGATCAACACAGGAGCTGTAGTTATCGATCATCTACCTCATGGTAACTTCTTCCACGCATCAGCAGATGCAGTAAAAATGAATATAAAGGAACGTATGAAATTAATGCCATATGAATCTATAGTTGGAGGATCTATGGTCATCGTATCAATAATAATATACGGTTTTATAAAATAATAAGATAAGTATAAGTAAAATTTATTCAATTTAATAATCTCACAAAATATAAAAATTTAGTTAGGAGCGTTGAAAATGAAAAAAGATTTAGTTATTGTATTAGCACCTGATTCTTTTAAAGAGAGCATGACAGCAAAAGAAGCTTGCGAGGCAATGGAAAGAGGAATAAAAAAAGCAAACGGTAGTATAAAATGCTTACATGTGCCTATGGCTGATGGTGGAGAAGGAACTATGCAGTCATTAGTAGATGCTACTAATGGAGAAATATATTCATTAAAGGTAATTGGGCCCCTTGGTAATGAAGTAGAAGCGCAGTATGGTATTTTGGGAGATAAAGAAATAGGAATATTGGAAATGGCTAGTGCAAGTGGAATACATTTAGTACCACCAGATCAGAGGAATCCTTTACTAACTACAACTTATGGTACTGGACAACTTATAAAGGCATGTTTAGATAGAGGTGTAAAAAAACTGTTAATAGGTATTGGTGGAAGTGCTACTAATGATGGGGGAGCAGGAGTTATACAGGCACTTGGAGGAAAACTATTAGATGATAAAGGCAATGAATTAGCTCTTGGTGGTGGAGAATTAGGAAAACTAAATAGTTTAGATTTAAAGAATTTTGACCCAAGATTAAAAGACGTCGTAATTGAGGTAGCCTGTGATGTTAATAATCCTCTTTGTGGTGAAAAAGGAGCTTCAAATGTATTTGGACCACAAAAGGGAGCAACACAGGAAATGATAGAAATATTAGATAATAATTTAAAACATTACGCAGACGTAATAAAAAAAGAATTGGGAAAAGATGTTTTAAATGAACCAGGAGCCGGAGCAGCTGGAGGACTTGGAGCTGGACTTATGGCATTTCTAAATGGAACTCTAAAAAAAGGTATTGAAATGGTGATAGAATATGCTTCATTAGAAGAAAAAGTGAAAGAAGCAGACATGGTATGGACTGGAGAAGGAAGCATAGATTTTCAAACTCAATACGGTAAAACACCTTTAGGTGTTGCTACAATTGCTAAAAAACATAATAAGCCGGTAATTGCATTAGCGGGAAGAGTTGGTGAAGATATAGAAGTTCTATATGAAAGTGGAATAGATTCAATATTTGGAATAACTAAGGGGGCAACTCCGTTAGAAGAAGCTTTGGTAAAAGGTCAGGAGAATATTGAAAAGACTGCTGAAAATATAGTTAGGCTTATGAATCTACTGTGATTAATCCAATATAAGTATAATATTAAAAGTGCGTTTTATTTTAAGACGCACTTTTAATTTATATATTATGATAATGTAGATATTGCTTTTGCTTTATAATCTAATTATTATATATACTTAGCTTTGTTTTAGTGTTAAAAAGTATAATAATAGGTATTGTATATAGATAACACAATCATAAACTATGCTTAAACCATGAGTATCTTACAACTAGAACATAAGTATATTATTAATTTCGGTGAGCTATACGCATAAGTATAGATTATAGTTGGGTTATCTTTGTATAGATATCTAATTCAAGAATTAGACTTATTAGATGAACATATTTGCAAATTTTCTAAAACTTTGAGTTCATATCTTCACTAGAAATCATAAATATATTTGTGGAGAAAACATTTGAAAATGAGCTGTTAAAGGTTCTTAGCTGTAGGTTGTTCCAATTTAGCTTGTCAAACTGAAAGTTGGAGCATGCTAAATTGGATACAACCTGCTGCTTAGAAATTTCAGCGATATTTTCATAGCTTTTCGGAACAAAATATTTATGATTTCGGTAAGTTATCACATCAGTTTAGTTTTAAATTTGGATATCTATAGATAGAAAAATTAAGAATTAGATTTATATTTTTCAATAGATACTATACTAATTATAGCTTTGAATTCTTATAATATAACTATAGATTAGAAAGGGATGGTTGATATGACGTTATCTAAAACCATAGCACAAAAAATTGTTTTAGAAATGATGAATGTAATTCCTTATAACATAAATGTTATGGATGAAAGTGGAATAATTATAGGCAGTGGTGATAGTAAAAGGATTGGGAATTTGCATGAAGGCGCCAGGAAAGCTATAGATAACCAACAAATAAACGAAGTCTTTGAAGAAGATGACAGAATGAAACCTGGAGTTAATGAACCCATTATTATCAATGACAAAGTAATAGGTGTGATCGGGATAACTGGACACCCTGATGAGGTAAGAAGATTCAGTAAACTTGTTCGTGTAACAGCAGTTTTATTAATAGAACAATCTAAAGCAGACGAGGAAATTCAGAACAAAAGATTAAATATGCAGAAATTTTATAATGAACTAACTCATAGAAAGACAAAATACGATGAAAGTTTCCATCAAAGAGCTAAAAGCTATGGAATAGATCTTACGAAAAAATGCAGAGTTATTCTTGTGGATGGAAATATAAATTCTCGAAGCTTTAAAATATTGTATCAGAAGTATTCAAGTTATAGTGAGGTTGATGATAATAGAATAGCATTTTTTGTTACGTCTAAGGATCTATATAATGGATTACTAGAAAACTTAAAAACAAATAAAGATGTAAAGAGAATAAGCATTGGAGCAATGGAAGATGTTGCAGCTATTTCGCTAGAAAGTGCAGAATTAGCGATGGAATTTGGTGCGAAGATAAAATCATTAAGTTTAGTTTATAGCTATGATGAATTGCGATTTTTTATAAAATTATCACATGACAATAAGTTACCTTTGATATCAATGATGTCAAATCTTGATAAGGCAGGGAATAAACTAGAACTTATTCAAACTATACAGGCATATATTGAAGAGAATGGTGATATCGGTAATGTGGCTAATAGATTAAATATACATAGAAATACTTTAAATTATAGGCTAGAAAAAATAAAAAAATTAACAGGAAAAAATCCGAAAAATTTATTAGAATTATTTGAGTTGTTGTGTGGGTTAATTTGGAGATAATCATTTTATGTTTAAGATTTTAATTATGTGGTATATACTAGTATTAAGGTATAATTGAAAAATAACAAGTCCATCTGCCAAGCCTGTTTTCAGACATGGGAAGCTCGACTCGCGTACACTCGCTGAGTAAGAGATTCACACCAAATCACAGATTTGGGTTCTTCTCAATGGCATATTGGTTTAATGGGCTTAACATGAGCAATCTATTTCATTGCCTAATGAAAAATAATAATGGCATTTTGACTCGTTATTTCATTTAATATGCTAAAAAAGAAATTTACAAGTAGAATTTATTATATATAAGAGAAAGGGAAGCAAAGATGGATACTAAACAAAAGATATTTTATGCTTTAAAAAAATACTACGGATTTGATACTCTAAGAGGAGGGCAGTTCGAGATTATAAATAGTATTTTAAATGGTGTGGATACTTTTTGTCTTATGCCTACAGGGGCAGGGAAATCTATTTGTTACCAGATTCCAGCTATAATTATGCAAGGTGTAACTATAGTTATATCTCCTTTAATATCGCTTATGAAGGACCAAGTGGACAATCTAGTTGGGGCTGGGATTAAAGCCGCATATATAAATAGTACTCAGAATATGGACACTATAAGAAGTATATTAATTGAAGCATCTATGGGGGAGTACAAGATAATATATATATCACCAGAAAGATTAGAATCCAAAATATTTAGAGAATTGATTAAAGATCTTCATATATGCCAAATTGCTATAGATGAAGCACATTGTGTATCTCAGTGGGGGCATGATTTTAGGCAGAGTTATTTAGGAATATCAGATTTTTATAAAAGTCTTAAAGTTAAACCTATAATATCAGCGTTCACTGCAACAGCAACAAGTGAAGTTAGAGAAGACTCAATCAAATTATTGGGGTTAGAGAAACCTTATATATATAAAGGCGATATTAATAGGGAAAATCTTAGTCTTAATATACTTAAGGAAGTAGATAAGATTGAAACTGTTAAGGATATAATTAGAAAAAATGAAGGTGAATCTGGTATTGTATACTGCGCGTCAAGAAATGAAGTAGATAATTTATATTATTATTTAAGGGATCTAGGATTTAATGTTGGTAAGTATCATGGTGGACTCAAAGATGAAGAGAAAGAAAGATTTCAAGAAGAGTTTTTATATGAGAATTTAGATGTAATTATTGCGACTAATGCATTTGGAATGGGAATAGATAAGTCAAATATTAGATTCATAGTACATTTTACTTTTCCTCAAAACTTAGAATCGTATTATCAAGAGATAGGAAGAGGAGGAAGAGATGGAGAGAACTGTGACTGTTACTTATTTTATTGTGAAGAAGATATAAGTAGAGTGGAATATATTATAAATAGAAGTTCTTCCATGAATAGAAGAGAAATTCAGCTTAGAAAGTTCCAATTTATGATTGATTATTGTAATTTAAAGGAATGCTATAGAAAATATATATTGAATTACTTTGGAAATGATCGGAAGCTAAATTACTGTAATAAATGCAGTAACTGCTTAAACGATTATGAATTAAAAGATTTTACAAAAGAAAGTCAGATGATTTTGTCCACAGTTTTTAGAACAAAAGAACAGTATGGAATATCAGTTCTTGTTGATATTTTAAAAGGTTTTAAGGGACCTAAAATAATACAAAATAATTTAGATAAAGTTACAACATACGGAATAATGAAGGAATATGGAAGTACCTTTATAAAAGAGTTGATAAAAAAATTACTAGATGATGGATACGTTGATTTGAAAGAAGGCACATATTCAATGTTAAAACTTAATTCTAGATCAATTAGAGTTTTAAAAAGCAAGGAATCAGTTGTATTTAAGATATTAGATAGCAGGGAGCCTATAATAAATAAAGAGTTATTTGAAGCTTTAAAATCTTGGAGAAAAGATAGGGCATATAAGGATAAAATAAAGCCTTATATAATATTCTCAGATACAAGCTTGATTGCAATATCTAATAGTAGACCTAGAACATTAGATGAATTGTTGGAGATCAGAGGAGTTGGAACAAAAAAAATTGAAGCTTATGGGGGAGAGTTATTAAATATAATAAGAATGTTTGCGCAAAAAGAAGCTAATTAACAAAAGTATCTAAAAATTGATACTGCTGTGGTAAAATGGGTTATAATGAATAATATAAACTAGTAGTCAAGTCGATATTATAAGTTAACTTAATATTGACTATGTTTTATGTTAAAATATATTGAAAGATTTTAGAATCATATTTGAAGGGCTATATGTTAATAAGAGGAGTTTAGTTAATGAAATATTTTAATAAAGATATAGAATCAGTTTTAAAAGAGCTAGATGTCAATTTAGAGGCTGGTCTAAATGATTCATCCATAAGAGAGAGAGCTGAGAAGTATGGGAAAAACGAATTTACTCATAAAAAAGAAGGAAATATATTTGAAGAAATAAAAAATGCGTTACTGGAACCCATGATGCTTATTCTTTTGATAGCGGCTTTAGTTAGTGCAATTATTGGAGAATATTATGATTCAGTTGGAATAGTATGTGCTGTTGCAATTGGAATAACTATTGGAATAATTACAGAAGGAAAATCAAAAAAGGCAGCAGAAGCTTTGGCCAAAATGACAGAAGATATTGTTGTAAAGGTGTTGAGGAACGGCAAAGTAACTCAAGTAGGAAAAAATGACTTAGTTCCAGGAGATATCATATATCTTGAAACAGGAGACATGATACCAGCAGACGGAAGATTTATTGAGACAATAGATTTAAAGGTTAGGGAAGATATGTTGACTGGTGAATCAGAAGATGTTACAAAAAATGCTCAAGTAATTATTAATATGGAGGAAATACAAGTAAAAGAAAATAAAGAAATACAGGATCCAATTCCAGCAAAGCAAATTAATATGGGATTTGGCGGAACTCTAATTGCTTATGGTAGAGCGACAATGGTTGTAACTTCAACTGGTGATAATACTGAAATGGGTAAAATAGCTCAAACTCTTCAAATAGATGAAGAAGAAACACCTCTTCAAAGAAAATTGGGGGATTTGGGTAAGACAATCACTAAAATATCAAGCGTTATAGCAGGTTTACTATTTATATTTATGGTTACCAAAATGATTCTATCTGGTGATTTGAATATAAATACATCAGGAGTAATATCGTTTTTAAATTCTATAGATCCTATTAAAACAGCTTTTGTTGTATGTATTGCTTTAATAGTTGCAGCGGTGCCAGAAGGGTTGCCAACTATGATTAATATGACGCTAGCAATAACAATGCAAAAGATGGCTAAGATTAATGCGTTAGTAACAAAAAAAGAAGCTTGTGAAACTATAGGCTCTGTTAGTGTTATTTGTTCAGATAAAACAGGTACTTTAACTGAGAATAGGATGACTGTAGAGAATCTTTATTTAAATGGAAAGTTCTTTGATGATAAAAATGATATAGATGATTATTTTGTGAAGAATTGCCTTGTAAACTCAACGGCAGATATAAGTTTTGAGGGAGATAAGTTAAATTACTTAGGTAATTCAACAGAATGTGCACTACTTTCATATCTAGAGGAATATGATTATAAACAGGAAAGAAAAGAAAGTGAAGTGATTCATCAAATACCATTTAACTCTGAAAATAAATTCATGGCTACTGTTATGAAGATTAAAGGAATGAATGTAGTACTCGTAAAAGGAGCGCCTGAAATACTGTTATCAAATGCTACTAATGAAGTTATAAATAATAAATTTATAGATCTTACACAAGAGAGAAAAAATGAAATAATAAAAGAAATACAGAAACTACAGGCTAAATCTATGAGAATTCTAGGGTTTGGATTTAGGATTATTGAAGATGTAGAAGCAGAGGCTGCGATTACAAGTGAGATAAGTATTTTAAAACCTAAACTATTAGATGGAAACAACGGACTAATATTCAGTGGTTTTGTTGCCATAAGAGATCCACTAAGGGAAGATGTAGCTAAAGCTATAGAAGCAGCTAAAAGAGCTGGTATTGAAACTAAGATGTTGACTGGGGATAATATAAATACAGCCATAGCAATAGGAAATGAGCTTGGAATGCTTAAAGGTGGGAAAAAAGCAGTAGAAGCTACATATATTGATACTTTAAATGATAAAGAATTAAGAAATGAGATTGAAAATATAGCTATTGTAGCTAGAAGTAAGCCGGAGACAAAAATGAGAATTGTTGAAGCTCTTCAAAGCAATGGGGAAGTAGTTGGAGTAACTGGTGATGGTATAAATGATGCGCCAGCATTAACAAAGGCAGACGTTGGAATAGCTATGGGTATTTCAGGATCAGAAGTCTCTAAAAATGCTGCAGATATAATATTAACAGATGATAATTTTACTACTATCATTGATGGAATAAAGTGGGGAAGAGGCGTGTATGAAAATTTTCAAAGATTCATACAATTTCAGATTACTGTAAACATAATAGCATTTTTAGTTGCAATAATTTCGCAAATATTAAATTTTGAAATGCCATTTACTACGATTCAATTATTGTGGATTAACATAATAATGGATGGACCCCCAGCACTAGTTCTAGGGTTAGAACCAATTAGAAAGAATGTTTTTAATAGAAAACCTGTAAATAGAAATTCAAGTATAATTACAAAAGGTATGATTACTTCAATAATATTAAATGCAATATATGTTACATCAATTTTACTTATACAGATGAAGTACAATATCTTAGGAGCATCCACAGAAAAAAACGGATTTGCAAGTGAGATGGAAACTGTTTTATTTGGATTATTTGCATTTAGTGCACTATTTAATGCATTTAACTGCAGAGAATTTGGGGCAGAAAGCATATTTCCTAACTTTTTTAAGAATAAGATAGCTATTCAAGTAATATTTATAACTGGATTGGCTCAAATAATATTTACTCAAGTATTTACTACTTTCTTTAGCTCAGTTGCTTTATCGGTGATAATGTGGAGTAAAGTTTTAGGGTTAGCATTTATGGTTATAGTAGTAAATGAAGTTATAAAATTTATTATAAGAATGTTTAGAAAATAATTAAATAGTGTTATTTAAAAGCTAAGGGAAGTTAATTTAACTCCCCTTATTTTTATGCACTTTTGTTCTTAAAAAATAGCGGTGATAAAGGTAAGAAGTTAATAGGGTATTTAGTGATAATATTCATATTTATCATAAAATTATGATAAAAGTTAAATATTGATTAATAAGTAAAATAGGATATAATATAATTGATAATAATTTTCAATGAGAGATAATTTAAGTAAATTAAATATGATTTAGAGTTTAATTTTATATAAATGGTTTTAATTTGATTTAAGGAGGTATGATTATGAGTATGTTATTTAGTAGTGAAGTTTACCACGATATAATAGAAAGTATGGTTGCAGCATTGGATGCAAAAGATATTTACACCGCTGGACACTCTACTAGAGTTGGAAATATGGCGAATAAGCTTGGTATGTATTTAGGGATACAGAATGAAGAATTAGAGATTTTGCACATTGCAGGGCATTTGCATGATATAGGTAAGATTGGGGTTCCTGATAGTGTTCTAAATAAGAGAGGTAAACTTGACCTACAAGAGTGGGAGCTTATGAAGAAGCATCCAGAGATAGGGTATAAAATATTAAGCAAAGTAAAAAGCTTAGATATTATTTCAAAAATAGTACTACATCATCATGAAAGATGGGATGGAAGAGGATATCCAAATGGATTATGTAAGGAAGAGATACCATTAGGATCTAGAATAATAGCAGTTTGTGATTCTATTGATGCTATGAAAAGTAATAGACCTTATAGAAAATTAATAAGCGATGAAGAATGTAAGAATGAAATAATTAAAAATAAAGGTATAATGTATGATCCTGAAATAGTAGATTGCATCATTAAAAATTGGGGCGAAATTACACAAGAATATGATCCTAACAATGAATTCTATATTGTGATTTAATCGTCAAGTTTTTATAAATATTTGAAAAGTATTTTAATTATCTTAATTGAATTAAATAATTATATTCAAACACAGTAGATTTTATGATATTATATTTAGTAAGAATAGCAAAATTAGTAAGGCGGTGAGAAATATTGGATCAATATAATGATGATATGTATCATGGTGTTGTAAGAAGTATGGTTGCAACCTTGGAAGCAAAAGACTTCTATACATATGGTCATTCGACTAGAGTAGCAGATATGGCTTATAAATTAGGAGAAGTCTTGGGAATGACAACGGAAGAGCTCGAATTAATACATATAGCAGGAGATCTGCATGATATTGGTAAAATTGGAGTACCGGATAACATTCTAAATAAACCAGATAGCCTGGAAGTAGGTGAATGGGAATTAATGAAGAATCATCCGTATATTGGATATAATATACTAAGTAAAACAAGTACGTTTGAAGATATTTCTAGGATAGTCTTATATCATCACGAGAGATGGGATGGAAAAGGATATCCTAAAGGATTAAAGGAAGAAGAAATACCGTTTGCATCAAGAATATTAGCAGTTTGTGATTCTATAGATGCAATGAAAAGTGATAGGCCATATAGAAAATCCATAAGTGATGAGTTATGCAAAGATGAAATAAAGAAGAATAAAGGAATAATGTATGATTCGAAAATAGCTGAATGCATGCTCAACAATTGGAATAAAATAGTTAATGAACTTTATAATTAGGATTGTAACTATGTATAGATTTTTTCTATAGTATAGTTACAATTTTTTTGTTTAAAATTTTATTTGAGGCTGGAAGTTTTTTGTATATAATAGATTTAAATTAATATGATATAAATAAAGCAGAAATATAAATCGTAAATTATATGAGGGGTGATTGAATGCTAGACTTTAAGAAAGAGATAATGAATGGATCTTTTAACAAAGTTAGTAAGGCAGATAAAGAAGCAGGAAGTATTAATGTAAATTTTAAGTCTAAAGATAGAAGTGTTGATATTAAGGTTTCGGGAAAAGGGTTGCTTTTGGCTGGATTTATAGCAGTGGCTCCAACTGCTATATGTGTTTTGGGAACTACTGTGACAGCATGCTTGGTAGCTAACAAAATATATAAAAGAAGAAAAAGGCTAGAAGAGATATAGTTTATGAAGTGGGAAATTAGATATATGTAGTATAGTAATAATTCAATTAAACATATATCTAATTTTTAATATTAAATAATTCTAGTAAAGTATTTACAAGTATGGCAACTTACCACGTATCAAAAAATTATATATTTCAGATTCATTTAGATAAACGTCACCTATTATCCCATGAATTCTATAAAATTCTTTGCAACTGTGGAAATCTGACCCAGCTGTGTAAAGTAAGTTTCTATCACTGGCTACTTTTAAGAAGTATTCGGTATCATTTTCTGTATTACTGAAGTATTTAGCTTCAAGTCCATCAAAGTCCATTTCTATGATTTTTTCAAAATCAGATTTGTTTAAAAGTACAGGATGTGCCAAAACCACTGTAGCTCCAAAAAACTTTAGAATCTTTATGCCAGTCTCTACAGAAAGTTTATCCTTAGTATTATAAAAATCTAGATTTTTTCCTAGCAATTTTTTTATATTTGAAATTTTATGATTCTTTACATTTTTTAATACTTCAACTAAAAGCTCATTTTTATAGCTATCATCTTTAAAGTAGCCTAAAACATGAACTCTGGAAGAATTGTATTTAGTTGAAAGTTCAACGCCAGGAATGACTCTTACACCAAGAGATTCACCAGCCATGATAGCTTCATCTAAACCTGATGTACTATTATGATCTGTTATAGAAATAATATCAACCTCTCTTTTCTTGGAAAGAATGACAATCTCCCTAGGGGTGCACTTTCCATCTGAGAAAGTTGAGTGGATATGGAAATCACCTTTTTTATACATTATAACTCCATTGAAATATTATCTATTTCTAATATATGATTTTATTAAGCAGGTGTTAAAGTGATTAATTGTTATATTTGCATAAAAATTAACCTAATTAAAAAATTGTGTTAACATAAATTCTTTATATTATATATATGCTGTAACAATAAATTTGTATTTAAATTTTTAAAGACATAAGTACTTAAAGAAAAAATATATATGAATATAACTATTTTATAATAAATTTACAATAAATCAGAAGGAAAAAAGACAATTATATAGTCTGTTTAGCTATTATAAAATATTTTAGAATAAAATGGGTTGAAAAATGTCGAATTTATGGTAAAATAATTATATGGAAAAACTTTTATATGTGGTTCTGAAAACGATTTTACAGGGAGTTATACATAACTATATGTAAGATAACAGAATAACAAAAGAAGAGAGGAAAACTAATGAAGAAAACTTTTTTTACAAGAATTACAAGTACAGTTATTATGGCTGCAACAATTGCTACACTATCACCGTTAAAAGCATCTGCTGAATGGACTCAAAATGATGATAGAACATGGAGCTATAAAGAAGGAAACAAGGTAGCTAAAGGATGGAAGAATATTTCAAATGAATGGTATTATTTTAATGAAAGTGGAAGAATGAAAACAGATTGGACTTATGATAAAGGAAATTGGTATTACTTAAATAATTTAGGAGTAATGCAAGAAGGTTGGAATAATATCAATGGAACCTGGTATTATTTTAATAATAGTGGAGTGATGCAGATAGGTTGGATTCAGGATAATAATAAATGGTATTATATGAATAGCAATGGAGCAATGCAAACAGGAATTCAAAATATTGCAGGAAAGATTTATTGCTTTGATGAGTCTGGAAAGTTAATAGAATCATCAAATGATTCAAGTAAACTTTTGACTAATTCAGCATATGATGGACAAGCTAGTAATGATACTATTGATATAAATGGACTTCCTCAATTACCAAGAAATTATTCTATAAGTATACAAACAATGGCAGAAGATAAAATTTTTGAGTTAATGAATGAAAAAAGAACTGAAGCAGGTCTAAAGCCTTTAGTTATGGATAATGAGTTAGTTCAAGTAGCTAGGTATAAGAGTAACCATATGATACAATACAATTATTTTGACCATACTACTCCAGAGGGCAATAATTGGACAAGCTGGCTAAAAGCAATTAACTATGAATATACTACAACTGGAGAAAATATAGCATACAACAATTATGAACCAGTTGAATTATTCAATCAGTGGTGGAATTCGCCGGGGCATAAGGCAAATATGATGAATCCTTCTTACACTAAGGTTGGTATAGGTGTAATTAGTGGTAATGATAAATATATGGGAACTCAGACTTTTTCAAATTAATATTTGGACTAGTATGTTGTTAATATAAATATACATGATACATAAGTTAAGTAAGAACTGCTGATTATACAAAATAATTAGCAGTTCTATATAAGTTGCGTTAAAGAGTTATCTATATTATTAACGGTTAAGCATATATAATTAGTATTAATATAGGATTATAATTCAACTTATATACTATTTGAATTATTATTTTGTGAACTTAAAACAAGTTATTTAAACCTTTACAAAGGGTGCCTTATATTATATAATAAATCATGCCAACGAATTATAAGAATAGTTAAATTATTCCGCTAGGTGGAGGAATCAATAGATATAAAGTTTAAATACTAAGAAGTAAAAGATGTAATATATTAGTAAAGATATTAAATAAATTATTAAGAAGAGAAAAGTGAATTTATGTGATAATGATATTCATTAAAGGGAATTATCAAGTATTAAACCCAATATTTCGAGTGAAAATGAAAGAGGAAATATTGGGTTTAATATTTGATATAACAGTTTTTATTGTTTTTAGAAACTTTATAGATTAGGATTAACGTGTTACGAATTAGAAGAGAAGATATTAGTAAAAATACTTATTTAAAATAAAGCGAGGAATTACAGAGATGCAAACAAAGTATGAAATGGTTGTTAATATTTTAGAAAAAGAAATGTTGGAAGATAGATATAGTTTGAGTAAAAAACTTCCTACAGAAGAGGAACTGATAAAAAAATTTAATGTTAGCAAAAATACTATAAGAAAAGCTATAGAAATATTAGTGACTAAAGGTTATGTTTATAGAGTGCAAGGCAGTGGGATATTTTTAAGGGAGTTTGCAAAAAATGGTTGCGCCCAAATAAGAGATATAAATGGTTTATCAAAACAGTATTCTAAGGAAAAGTTTGAAAGTAAGGTTGCTGAATTTTCGTTAATTAATGCAGATGAAAAATTATCAAATAGAATGAAATGTGATATTGGCACAAAGATATATTATATTAAAAGAGTAAGATATTTAAATGGAGATCCAATTGAAATAGAGGAATCTTACTATAATAAAGATATTATTCCTTATTTGAATGAAGAAATATGTAGTAAGTCTATATTTGATTACATTACAAATGATTTAAAATTAAAAATAGGATTTGCGGATAGAATAATAACTTCTGAAAAATTAACTGAAGAAGAAGCAAGTTTTTTGAACTTGGAAAAAGATGATCCAGCTTTAGTTTTAAATAATACTATATTTTTAAGTAGTGGAATAGTATTTGATATTTCTGTAGAGAAATTTAACTATAAAAATATGAAATTGATAAGCTTGACTAGTATTAACTAAATAATTTAATGTTATATGTTTTACTAGTAAATTTATATAGATATTACAAATAAGTGTCTATATTATTATCTTAATTGAATAATTGGTTTGATGGGGTTTTAAAAGTAGATTTATTATATAAAATATATATTTAAAATTATAATAAATCAAGTATTTAAATAAGCTTAAATTAATATAGAAATCATATTTAATTGTATGAATTAGTGATTTATATAGTTAATAATTTCAATTATCTTGGGTGAATAAAAAGGCTTGCACTTTATATTATATAAAGGGTAGGCTTTTTTGTGTTATAAGTTTGATAAATAGAAAAGATGTCAAATAAAAGTTAGGAATCAATAAAATCTATTTTTAACTAGATATTGATAAAAGTGAAATCATGTCGCTTATTTTTACAATTGAATAAACTTTGTTATAATATTAAGGTATGAGAAATTTAATAAAATAGCGAGGAGATGATCCCAAATGATAAAACTTATTGCATCAGATATGGATGGGACACTGTTGAATACAAAACATAAAATAGATAAAGAGACCGTATCTGCTATTAAGCGCGCTGAGAAGGCAGGAATTATATTTGCAATTTCAACAGGAAGGGAATATGATACTGTTAAACCTCTTTTGATGGAAAGTAATATAAGATGTCAATGTGTACTTATGAATGGGGCAGAGTATAGAGATGAGGATGGAAATATTCTAGAAGAGATAAATATAGAGCTAGAAACTGCAACTAAAATTATAAATATACTTCAAAGAGAAAAAGTATCTGCAAGAATATTTACTAATAAAGGAATATATACTACAGACACTAAAGAGGAAGCTTTAAAGGAAATGGCATATAGAACGTTATCCTTTAATCCAGAGCTTACTCCAGAAGAAGCTTTGGAACTTGCCAAAGTTCAGCCATATTTTGTTCAACTTAATTACATTTCTGATTTGGATAAATTTTTAAGCAGTGGTATAGAAATTAGAAAGTTTGTAGCTTTCCATAAAGATATAGAGCTTATAAATAAAATGAAAAAAGTTATTGGAGAATTGAAAGGAATTGCTGTTTCATCTTCATTCAGGGATAATATAGAGATTACGGATATAACTGCTCAAAAGGGCATTATACTTGCAAAAGTAGCTGAAAAAATGGGATTTGAAAGAGATGAAGTTTTGGTGCTAGGAGATAGTTTTAACGATTATTCTATGTTTACAGAATTCAAAGAATCAGTTGCTATGGGAAATGCTATTCCTGAAATAAAAGAAATAGCAAAATATATAACTGATACAAATGACAATTTAGGAGTAGCAAAAGCAATATATAGAGTTTTAGAAGAACAGAAATAAAAAGAAATTATATGATTGCGCTTTAACGTCTAAGTAAAGCAGTTTTATCATGGCGTTATGCCAATGGCACAGATATGATGTAGCTTTTTATATTGAAGCCAAAGAATTTTTACATTCTAATTCTTTGGCTTGAAATAAGTATTGATATCTAAAAGGCTAAAATTCATTATTTGTTTTTTAATGTATATTTTGATATTTCAGTTTTTATTATCTGAGATTGAGAAGCTAATTCTTCTGTAGATGCTGCTAGTTCTTCTGCTGTTGCAGAATTAGTTTGAACTACTTGAGAAATTTGATCAACCTTACTGGTCATTTCGGTTATAGCTTCAGTTTGGTCTTCAGAGGCTACAGCTATTTCTTTCACTAAATTAGTAGTATCATCGACATTTTTAACTATTATATCTAATGCAGCAGCAGTCTCTGTAGCCAGCTTTTCTCCATTAGCTACTACATGCAATGAATTTTTTATAATCTTAGAAGTATTGTTTACGGCTTCGGCAGATTGTTCAGCAAGATTTCTGACTTCGTCTGCAACTACAGCAAAACCTTTTCCAGCTTCACCGGCTCTAGCTGCTTCAATAGCAGCGTTTAATGCTAAAAGATTAGTTTGAGAAGCAATTTCTTCTATTGCTTTTATAATTTCAGCAATTTGTTTTGAGCAGATAGTTATTTCTTTCATAGATTCCATCAATATTTGCATCTTTTCGTTTCCTTCTTCTACAATATGTTTTACATTAATGGAAAAACTTTTAGCTTTATCTGCATTGTTAGTAGTATTATTAACCTTTTGCAGTATGTTCTTAAAACTAGTAAAGAGCTCTTCAACAGCACCAGCCTGGTTAATAGAACCTTCAGAGAGTATTTGGGTGGTTGAAGATAATTGCTCAGAACCATTAGAAATTGATGAGATTGATTGATCCATATTCTGAAATATAATATTTAAAGAATCGATAATATTTTTTATTGATTTTTGTATAGGATTAAAATCGCCTATATATGCTATTGAATTATCTAAATGTATATCTAAATCTCCATCTGCTAATCTTTCCAAAGTGCTTGTTATATCATTAATATAAGAAAGTAACATTCCGATAGAATTAGTTAAATCGCGGGACATTTCACCCATTTCGTCTTTTGCATTATATTCAGTACTTATCTTAAGATTTCCATGAGCTAGGTTTTTTGCAATATCCTTAATATGATTAATCCCTTCAAGTAATACATCATTCAATACCCTAATTAACAATAATGATATCACAATTAACATTATCATAATAAACGTAATAGAAATTAGTGATATACTTCTATAAGTATTTGAATTAGTAACAAAGGAATTAGCATCTTCTTGGGACGACTTAAAAAGCTTAAGTATACATTCTTCAGACTCTTTAATTTGTGAAGAGTAAGCATCTTGGCTAACTTTCATTACAGCCTGATTGGTTTTTGATTTCAGCAAGTCACTTAATTTTTCTCTCTTATCATCTAAATCATTTACATTTGATAAAAATTCATTTAATAATGATGGATCTCCCTTATGTATTTCTTTTAAAATTTCTATATTTTTTGAAAGAGCTATGGATTCTGTATCAGCTTGCTCCAGATAAAAGTTCTTTATTCCTGGATCTGTTTCTGTGACTGATCTAAACATGTCCATTTTTATTGTTTGTAAGTTTACTCTAATATTAGAAATAGTTTCAGAAACTTTATATGGTCCATTATATAGTGAATTTGTTTGCGATGAAATAAACAATATTATGCATATCACAGCTACCATAAGGAAAGAAGTAAGTCCTAAAATTGCTGAAAAAGTTATTTTAAATTTTGTATTAATAGGATAGTTACTAATAACTTTTTTTAATTTATTATACATATAAATTCTCCTTTAATAAAAATGACATTAAAAATATAGGCGCAAGGTATTTAATAATAGTCTAAGTATAAAGTTAGTAAGCATTAATTTTAAAATATGTATAAATATTGAAGTGTATTTGTATAATTACAAAAAACATTCTAAAAGTTGGGTTTTAAAATAAATTTAGTAAGGCATAAATTCAAGCAACTTTATCGTATTGAGTATACTCAGCGTGATGAATATCTTTTGAGGTTAATGTGCTTTAGTAAGAAATTTTAATTTTGGGACTGAGCATGTTTTTTAATACTATCAACTTTATAAATAGATAGTGTCGCCATTGGAGACAGGGATTTTTTTTGATTTATTTTAGCGATTTAATGGTAATGTATTTTATTTAGAATAGTATTTATTAGGCGACTTAGGTCAGAAAGTAATCTTTAAGACAAAGTTGGATGAGCATAGAATCATGGGAAATAAAGTGTTTATTTTTTAGTTCTCTTTATATTATTTGTATAATCCATAGTGGTCATATTTTATGTGAGTTCTTGTTTAACAATTAAATCATAAAACATAATTATCCACTATGGATGTTTATTGGTTAAGTACCTTTTTATATTAGTGCATTATAATATCAGAATTTATAATGTAGAGAATTTATAAATGGTTTTATCTTTATATACTTCTCCAGATCTAAGTATTGGAGATTTAAATTTACTACAGTTTATAGAGTTAGGAAAATATTGAGTTTCTAGACAAAATCCATTTCTACGATTATAAACAGATTTATTTTTACCTACATCTGAGCCATCAAGAAAGTTCCCGCTGTAAAATTGAATTCCAGGAGTGGTTGTATAAACATCCAATACTATTCCAGAATTTTCATCAACAGCTTGAGCAGCTTTTGAGCTATCACATCCATCGGTATTTAGTACCCAGTTATGATCGTATCCTTTTCCAAAATCAATTTGTTCATAATCACTAGTTATATTTTTGCCGATAGGAGTTAATGATCTAAAGTCCATAGGAGTTCCGGCTACCTCTTTTATTTCGCCTGTAGGAATTGAATATTTATCATTTACTGTAAACTTATCTGCATTTATCATCAATTTTTGATTAAGAACGTCACCAGATGAATGACCAGATAAATTAAAATAAGCATGATTTGTAAGATTTACGACTGTATCTTTATCAGAAGTTGCACTATAATTTATCTCTAGAGCATTATCTTCAGTAAGCACATAAGTAACTTTAACATTAAGGTTACCAGGATATCCCTCTTCACCATCTGGGCTAAAATAAGAAAGCTCTAATGTATTAGGAGAATCTTCAACTATTTTTGAATCCCATACTACTTTATCAAAGCCTTTTAAGCCGCCGTGTAAATGATTTTCCCCATCATTCTGAGCTAAAGTATATTCTTGATCATTAAGGATGAACTTTCCATATTGAATTCTATTTCCAAAACGTCCTATTAAGGCACCGAAAAATTTATCTCCTTTTAAATAATCATCTAAATTATCATATCCTAGCGTTACATCAATTAATTTACCATCCTTATTCGGAACTAAAGATGAAACTATTGTACCACCGTAAGTAGAAATCTCAACTTTCATTTTGTTAGAGTTTGTTAAAGTATAAATATAAACATCTTTTCCATCAGGCATTGTTCCGAAAACATTTTTTTCTATTGCCATGATAACACCTCCGTATTTAATAAATTACTACATATTTTTTAGTATACATTTACATAATTAAAGATATCGGTTTCATGTATGTACAAGTATATTATATTACATTAAAATTGTACATACAATTATTTCTAGAAATTATTTTGGAAATATATTAAAATAATATAAATATATGCTTAATAATTACATTAATGGAGTATTAAAACAATAAAAATTATTATAGTAACAAAATAAAAAATATATCTTGCAATTAATTTCCTATATTTTAATATTAATTCAGCCTTAGCTCAAGAATATTAAATATAAATTTATTATTGTAATATATATTATAAATGGAGGAGTTATGTGGAAACTAGTTATCGCTGATGACGAGCCTAAAATTAGAAGGGGTATTGAGAATATTTTAAATTGGAGTGAGTTCGGTATTGAGATAGTAGGGCAAGCGGAAGATGGGGAAATTGCATTAGAAATTATTAAAGAAAACAGACCGGATATTATATTATTGGATATAAATATGCCATTCTTAAACGGTTTAGACCTATTGCAAAAGCTACAAGAGATTGGCAATAATGGGATTGTTATTATAATAAGTGGATATGATGATTTTTCATACGCTCAAAAAGCATTGCAGTTTAATGTTTTCGATTACATTCTAAAACCTGTGAGTAAAAAGAACATAGAGGAGATAATAATTAAAGTAACCAATAAACTTAGTGAAAGGGAAAAAGAAAACAATTACTTAGAATGGGTAAAAAGACAATTAGCTGAAAATAAGGAAGTATTACAAAAAACTTTTTTTAGCGAATGGTTTAACAATAAATTAAGTGATGAACAAGTTTTAAAGGAGATGAGTTTTTTTGATATCGAGTTTGGAAGAAATATTGGAATTATGGTTATAAAGATTGTAGAAAAACTTAATGTTGAAGTAAGTGTTAGGAATTGGAGTGTTGAATTATTAGAGTTTGCAATAGCTAATATTTTAAATGATGGATTTAAAGATTTAGAGTTAAAATATATTTTTAATGATGATAAGAAAAATATAATATTAGTAAGCAAGATAAATGATATGGGGTGGTGGATTTCTATTGCAAAAAAAATACAGAGGGAGATATATAAATATTTAAAGTGTAATGTATTAATTGAGCAGGCAAGTGTTTTTAATGATGTATTTAAGATAAAAGATGAATATATGAAAATAATGAATAGGGTTAATGAAAAAAAGAAGTGCAGTTCTATGGTTTTACTAGCAATCAAGTATATAGAAGATAACTATTATTCAAATGAGTTAAGTATAAATTATATATCAAATAAATTAGAAGTAACATCCTCATATTTAAGTAAATTATTAAAAAAAGAAACGGGATTATCCTTTATTGATTACCTTACTAAAATAAGAATAGAAAAAGCAATGTATATCATGGAGGATCCAGCTGTTAAAATTTATGATGTAGCAGAACTAGTCGGTTATAGTAATCAACATTATTTTTGTAGAGCTTTTAAAAAAGTAGTTGGAGTTTCGCCAACGGAATATAAGAGGGGAAAATAGAGTGAATAATAAAAGAAAAATTATTTATTTATCTATAATTATAGTTTGTATATGCGGACTAATAATTTTTGCAATCTATTTATATAGGACAAACTCTCAGAAAAAGGATACATTTATAATCGGTATGTCTCAGGCAAACCTATATGAACCATGGAGAATAAGTATGAATAAAGAAATACAGGAAGAGGCCAAGAAACATAGCAATATTAAAATAATTTTTAAGGATGCAGGTGGAGATGTTGAAAAGCAAAAAGAGGATATAGAAGATTTGATGAACTTTGGCGCAGATTTACTGATTGTTTCAATTAATAACTCTAAAGAACTAACACCAACCGTAAGAAAAGCGTATGAATCTTTACCGGTTATATTATTGGATAGAGCTGTTGATGGATACGATTATACTTTATATATAGGGGCTGATACAAGATCTATAGGAGTGCAGGCAGGAGAGCTAATTGCTAATTTAGCTGGCAATAACAAGGCTAATGTTATAGAGGTCCAAGGAATATTAGATTCAAGTACAGATAAAGAAATAACTGATGGATTTAAAGAAGCAATTAGCAACTATAAAAATATTGCTATAGATAGGACCATTGTAGGAAATTGGCAGAAAAATGAAACAGAAGATAAATTAGAGGAAATATTGAAAGATGATAAGGACGTAAATATAATTTTTGCTCACAGTGATTATATGGCACTTGGGGCATATTACGCTACCGTAAGTACTAATTCAAAAAATATTAAAATAATTGGTGTTGACGGTTTAGAAGGACCTCAAGGAGGTATAGACCTTGTTAGAAATGGCATATTGCAAGGAACATTTACATGCAAGACTGGAGGAAAAGAAGCAGTAAATTATGCAATAAAAATATTGAACAAGAAAGATGATATTCCTAAAAAAGTATTACTAAAGTGCAATAAAATAACTAAAGATATTCTAAGTAATTAAATATATGGATTTCCATATTCCGTAAAAGTATACAAAAGTGCTGATTAATGCAAATACAATTTATAAGTATAAATATATAATTAATTCATGAAAACGAAATCATGAATATAGGGGGAATTAATTATGAAGTTAAAAAAGATGATGGCATTAATGGCGAGTGCTGTATTGTGTATTGGCATGCTTTCAGGCTGCGGTGGATCTGGAGCTGGTGGAGGCGATTCAGCAAAGACATCAGCGGCGAATTCATCTAGTAAAAAAATAATTGGATTTGCACAGGTTGGTGCAGAAAGTGGTTGGAGAACAGCAGAAACTGACTCTATAAAATCAATTCCAACATTAGATCCTAACTTTGACTTGAAATTTTCTGATGGACAACAAAAACAAGAAAATCAAATAAAAGCCATAAGATCATTTATTGCACAAAAGGTAGATTTAATTGCTTTAGATCCAGTTGTTGAAACTGGCTGGGATACAGTACTTAAAGAGGCTAAGGATGCAAAAATTCCAGTAGTAATTGTTGATAGAAAAGTTACAGTTTCAGATGATTCACTTTATAAATGTTTCTTAGGTTCAGACATGGTTGCAGAGGGGAAAAAGGCTGCACAAATACTAATAGATCAATTCGGTAAAGACGCAACACTTAATATAGCAGAGCTTCAAGGAACAGTGGGGTCTACTGCAATGGTTGGAAGACAACAAGGGTTTAATGATGCAATAAAAGATTGTCCTAATTATAAGATAATAAAATCACAAACTGGAGATTTTACTCGTGCAAAAGGTAAAGAAGTTATGGAAGCATTTCTAAAATCAGATGGTGATAAAATAAATGTACTATGGTCTCATAATGATGATATGGCAATGGGAGCTATTCAAGCTATAGAGGAATATGGAAAGAAACCAGGAAAAGATATATTTATAGTTTCAGTTGATGGTATTAAAGATATATTCCAAGCAATGGTTGATGGTAAAGCTAATGCAACTGTTGAATGTAATCCGTTACTTGGACCTCAATTACTTGAAGTTGCTAAAAACATATTAGATGGTAAAGAAGTTGAAAGAACTATAAACTCAAAAGAAAGTCAATTCTTACAAAAAGATGCTGGAGCAGAATTACCAAACAGAAAATATTAATGATAGTATGCATAAGAGCTGGAATTCAATCCATGCTCTTATGTTAAAAAAGATGTAGTACGTACATGTTTGTAATTGTGTTAAAACAAGAGGAGTGATATAAGTGAGTGATTCTAATATAGTTTTAGAGATGAAAAATATTAGCAAGTTCTTTCCGGGTGTTAGAGCACTTTCAAATGTTGATTTTACACTAAGAAAAGGGGAAATCCATACGCTAATGGGAGAAAATGGTGCTGGGAAATCGACATTGATAAAGGTTCTTACAGGTGTTTATAAGATAGATGAAGGAACAATTATATTGAGGGGAAAAGAAATAAAAATATCATCTACTCAGGAAGCTCAGAGTCATGGAATTAGTACTGTTTATCAAGAAGTAAATCTATGTCCAAATCTATCAGTTGCAGAAAATATATATATTGGACGTGAACCTAAGAAAAATGGAAGTATAGATTGGAAGAAAATGAATAGAAGTGCAGAGAAACTATTAGAAGAAAGGCTTAATTTAAAGGTAGATGTAAAGAAGGCCTTAAATAATTATTCGGTTGCAGTACAGCAAATGGTGGCAATTGCACGTGCTGTAGATATATCTCAAGGTATATTAATCTTAGATGAACCAACATCAAGTTTAGATGATAAGGAAGTAAAGCAATTATTTAAAATCATGAAAAAATTTAAAGAAGAAGGTATGTCAATAATATTTGTTACTCACTTTTTAGATCAAGTATATGAGGTTTCGGATAAACTTACAGTACTTAGAAATGGTGAGTTGGTTGGAACATATGATGCAGACAAACTTTCTAGGATAGAATTAGTTTCTAAAATGATTGGTAAAGACTATAGTGAGATAGAAAAAAGTACAAGAACAAAGAAAGTAGTTAATGATGAACAGAGAGAGAATTTAATATCAACAAATAATTTTGGAAGGTCTGGAACTATAAATCCATTTAATATAGAAATCAAGAAGGGGGAAATTCTTGGATTTGCAGGGCTTCTTGGGTCTGGTAGAAGCGAATGTGCGCGAACAATATTTGGGATAGATAAATCTACTAGTGGAAATATAGCTATAAATGGAAAAAACTATTCGTATATTTATCCTCAAAAAGCAATAGAGGAAGGTTTGGGTTTTTGCCCAGAGGACAGAAAAGTTGAAGGAATAGTTGGCGATCTAACAATAAGAGAAAATATAATATTAGCATTGCAAGCTAATAGAGGAATATTTAAATATTTGCCGATGAAAAAACAACAAGAAATTTCACAAAAATATATAGATTTACTTAGAATCAAAACTCCAAGTATGGAGCAAAAGATAAGTAACTTAAGTGGTGGTAACCAACAAAAGGTAATATTAGCAAGATGGCTCGCAACAGAACCGCAATTATTAATTTTAGATGAACCAACAAGGGGAATTGATATAGGAGCAAAAGGTGAAATAACAGAATTAATATTAGCATTAGCTAAGCAGGGAATGACAATTTTGTTTATTTCGTCAGAGCTACCAGAAGTAGTTAAATGTTGTGACAGAGTAATTGTCCTTAGAGATAGAAATATTATCGGAGAACTAGTTGGAAATGAAATAGAGGAATCTAATATCATGAAAACTATAGCGGGAGGTGCTAGATAATATGGAAAATAATAAGAAACAAACTTTTTTCCTTAAAATTTATAATGCTAAAATATTTTGGCCATTAACAAGCTTAATAATATTACTTTTGTTTAATTTTATAATGACACCAAGTTTCTTAAGCATAAGTATGAAAGACGGGCATTTATTTGGAAATACTATAGATATACTAAACCGTGCAGCTCCATTAATATTGATATCTTTAGGAATGACTCTCGTAATTGCAACTCAAGGAATTGATATTTCCGTAGGATCAATAATTGCAATAAGTGCAGCTCTTTCTGCAACTGTAATAGTTGATGGAGGTTCAGTTCCATTAGCAGTAGCAATAGGAATAATTAGTGGACTTATATGTGGAATATGGAATGGGGTTTTAGTTTCGTATATAGGAGTACAACCAATGGTTGGAACATTAATTTTATATATTGTTGGTAGAGGAGTCGCTCAACTTATAACAGGAGGACAAATATTAACTTTTACTAATAAGGATTTCATATTTATAGGGACAGGCTACATATTGCTTCCTATAGCAATATTCATAGCTATTGCGGTAGCATTAATTATGTATTTTTTAATAAGGAGAACTGCTCTAGGATTATTTATTGAGTCTATAGGAGTTAACAATAATTCATGTAAATTCGCAGGAATTCAATCTAGGAAAGTTGTATTTTCACTTTATGTTATATGTGGAATGTTAGCAGGAATAGCAGGAATAATTTTATGCGCTAATATAAAAAGTGCTGATGCTAATAATGTTGGTTTGTGGTTAGAATTGGATGCAATCCTTGCAACAGTTATAGGTGGGACGTCTATGGCAGGAGGACGGTTTTATCTTTCAGGGACAGTTGTAGGGGCATTGTTCATACAAACATTAACTACAACAATTTATAGCTTAGGTGTTGCACCTGAAATTACACTAGTTGTTAAAGCGATAGTAGTTATAGTTGTATGTATAATTCAATCTCCTGAATTTAGAAAAATTCTTAAGATAAAGAAAAATACAAAAATCAATCTAAAAGAAAAAGAGGTGATTAAAGCATGAATAAGCTAATAGGAAAGAAGAACGCATTTAAGATAAACAAAGATTATATTGCAATTTATGCTACAATCGCATTATTTATAGGATTATTTCTAATAGGATCAGTATTATATAGAAGTTTTTTATCAGCACAAGTATTTACTAACTTGTTCATTGATAATGCATATTTAATAGTGGTGGCAATTGGGGAAGCAGTTGCAATATTAACTGGTGGAATAGATCTTTCAGTTGGATCAATGATAGCTTTTGTAAGTATGATTACAGCAAGTTTATTGCAAAAAGGAGTAAATCCTTTTTTAGTAATGCTAATAGTTCTTATTGTTGGAATTATTTTTGGAACAGTTCAGGGTATCTTGATTCAAAAGTTTAAACTACATCCTTGGATAGTTACACTTGCAGGAATGTTCTTTGCAAGAGGAGCAAGTTATATTATAAGCATTGATACAATTATAATTGATAATCCAGTTTTTACAGAAATCTCATCATATAGAATATCAATATTACCAGATGCCTTTATATCAATTAATGTTATCGTTAGCCTGATAGTTGTCGCTGCTGCATTTTATATGATGAAGTTTACTAGGTTTGGAAGAACCGTGTATGCAATTGGTGGAAATGAAAATTCAGCTAAATTAATGGGATTACCAGTGGAAAGAACAAAAATACTTGTATATACATTTTCGGGTTTCTGTTCATCTTTAGGTGGTTTATTGTTTACAATATATACCCTTTCAGGTTATGGTCTTCATTGTAATGGAATGGAAATGGATGCCATAGCAGCATGTGTAATCGGAGGTATATTATTAACAGGTGGATATGGGAATATAATTGGACCATTATTTGGTGTATTAACTACAGGAATTATTCAAAGTCTTATAATGTTTGATGGAACACTAAATTCATGGTGGACTAAAATAGCGGTTGGAATGTTATTGTTCATATTTATTGTATTGCAGAGAATTATTGTAATTAGAGATGAAAAGCGAAAAAATTCTTCATCTTCTTAATCAAACTAAATAATATAATATGGATTAATATAATAAAATGAGCATTTGTATGATCTTTTAAAATAAGAAGGCACAAATGTTCATTTTATTTTTGAACTAATGTAATATATTTAAATAAATATATATGCCAAGTATTGGTAGTTTGGGCTATAATTTAATATATAGGCTTGATAATTATAAGTATAGTAATAATAAAACTTGAAATATAGATGTGCTAATTTGTGGATGATAGATATGATTTATACAAATGTTTTGGAGGTATAGGGTGAATAGTTTAAAAACATATTTTATGAATAAGAGCATAGGGGATAAACTCATATTTTATTTTTTTGGAGTAATCCTCATCGTTACTATTACTATTACTACTTTGGGAAATTTACTATATAAAGATTCAATTAACTTTTCACAAAATGAAAACACTAATCAAATAATAAAACAAATAAATAGCAATATTGAATCTTATGTTAATAATACTGAAAACATTATAAATTACATGTCAATCGATCCTAGAATAATAAAATTCCTTAATGATAATAAATCTGAAGATACTGATATTGAAGACGAAGCGTATAAATCTATTTATAACTTTGTTAAATTCAATCCGGAAATAGCTGGAATAATGGTAGTAAACACTAATGGTGGTTATATAAGTGATGTAATGAACAGAGTATCAAGAGATCCTTTATATAATGAAGAGTGGTATACAAAGGCTTATAATAAGCCTGAAACTATACATCTATTTACTAAGCCAATAGGTAGGAACATTGATAATATCTTTCGCTATTCTGCTGATGAAGTCTTCTCCATGTCTAAAGCTGTTGTGGATTCATCTACTAACCAAATAAAAGGTGTAATACTTATTGATATAAAATTAGATGCCATCAAGAAGATTATTGAGAATTCAAGACCAGGAACTGCGGGTTTTATTTATATTATGGATATGAACAAAGAGATTGTTTATACTCCTGTTAATAATATAGTATATAGAATTAAAAATGAATGGATAGAGAATATTAACAACGATATAATAATAAAAAATATTAATGGAGAGAATTATCAATTGACAAAGATTGATTCAAAATATACAGGATGGGAAACAATTGGAGTATTTCCTGAAAGTGAGAGTTTACGAGTTATTAAATATATAAGATATTATTCTTTTGTAGTAGCTATTTTGGCATTAATAATAGCTGAAATTTTAGTTATAATCTTCACAAGATCTATTGTAAATCCAATTCAAAAATTAAAAAGGCTAATGAGAAAAGCTCAAGAAGGAGATTTAACAGTATCATTCAATGCTAAGTATAATGATGAAATAGGGGAACTTGGCGGCTCTTTTAATACCATGGTAAAAGAAATAAATAATCTTATAAAATTAGTACAAATTGAAGAAAAAAATAAAAGGCTGGCTGAAATGAATGTTTTACAGGCTCAAATCAAGCCGCATTTTATGTATAACACTTTAGATACGATAAGGTGGATGGCAGAAGAACATGATGAAGAAGATATAGTGGAGATAATAGAAGCCTTTACTAACTTGCTTAGAATAAGCTTAAGTAAAGGAAAAGAAATAATAAGTGTCAAAGAAGAACTGAGTCATGTACAAAGCTACTTAATTATTCAGAAAATAAGATATGAAGACAAGCTTGATTACGAAATTCAATTTGATAAAGAAATACTTGATTATAAGTTAATAAAATTAATATTACAGCCCCTTGTTGAAAATGCAATTTACCATGGAATAAAAGAAAAGCGTGGCAATGGGAAGATTTTAATTACAGGAAAAATTGAAAATAATTTATTATGTTTTACTGTAGCTGATAATGGAAAAGGTATGGATGAAGAAACATTAAATAAAATAAATAATATGCTTAATAATAACGATGGAAATAAGAATCAGATTGGATATGGAATTTTTAATGTAAATGAAAGAATAAAGCTTATACATGGAAATGAGTATGGGTTAGTCTACAGAAGTATTCTTGGAGAGGGGACAATTGTTGAGCTTAGACATCCAATAATTGAGCCAGAATAATATTAGGTAATAATGAAAATAGGTAAAATCCGAATATCGGATTTTACCTATTTATATTTTATCAAATAAGGGGAGTGGCAAATATTAGGATTGTAGAGAGTCTATTATTTCTTTCTGGAAGGTTAATGAAATATATTCTAAAATCATCAATCAATATTTACCACTTTTATATAAATAAGATTTATAGCACTATTAATTAGAATTTCCAAGCGGTACTAGAAAACTTTAGTTCGTTTTTGAATGTTGAAAGTTTAGTGTCATTATTAATTACTACACATTCAACTCCAACCATATCAGCCCAATCTAATAATTGTTCTTCATCAACATAGAATGAGAAGCTAGTATGGTGAGCACCACCAGCCATAATCCATGCTTTAGCACCTTCTTTTAATGATGGTTGTGGTTTCCAAAGAACGCTTGCTACTGGTAAGTTAGGCATATCTTCAGTTACTTCAACACAATCAACACTATTAACAATTAAACGGAATCTGTTACCCATATCAATTAATGAAGCAGCAACAGCTGGACCAGAAGCACCTTTAAATACTAAACGAGCTGGATCTTCTTTGCCTCCAATTCCAAGTGGGTGCACTTCAATAACTGGCTTGGTTGCAGCAAGTGTTGGACATATTTCAAGCATATGTGCACCAAGAATCAATCCATTTTCTGAATCCATGTTATAAGTGTAATCTTCCATCAATCCTGTACCTTTTCCGCTAGCCATGATTTTCATAGCTCTAAGAAGTGCAGCAGTCTTCCAATCTCCTTCAGCACCAAAGCCATAACCTTCAGCCATTAGATGTTGAACAGCAAGACCTGGAAGCTGTTTCATTCCGTGAAGTGCTTCGAAGTTAGTTGTGAAAGCTGTATATCCTCTTGCATCCAAGAAAGTTCTTAAACCAATTTCAATTTTAGCTTGTTCACGGATAGAGTCTATAGAAGCTTTAGGATCTATATCATATAATTTAGAGTACTCAGCCATAAGTTCATCTATTTGATCTTCTGTAACTGCATCCATTGATTTAACTAGGTCACCAACTCCATAGTAATCAACTATCCAACCAAATTTAATTTGAGCTTCTATTCTATCACCATCAGTAACGGCTACATTTCTCATGTTATCTCCGAAACGAGCAACCTTAATACTGTGTCCTTCAGTAAATGCAACAGCAGGAGCCATCCATTTAGCTATATCAGCAGAAACAGAAGCATCTGTCCAGTGACCAACTACTATTTTACGAGCTATGTCAAGTCTAGCTCCAATATATCCAAATTCTCTATCTCCATGAGCTGCTTGGTTTAAGTTCATGAAGTCCATATCAATTGTTCCCCAAGGAATTTCTTTATTAAATTGAGTATGGAGATGAAGTAATGGTTTTCTTAGTTCAGTTAAACCATGAATCCACATTTTAGCTGGTGAGAATGTATGCATCCAAGTAATTATACCAGCACAGTTTTCATCGTTATTAGCATCGTTGCATACTTTTCTAATTGAAGGAGAATCAGTAGCAACTGTTTTAAAGACTATTTTATAAGGTAAATCCTTTTTGTTTAATTCATCAACTATTATCTTTGAATTATCAGATACTTGCTCTATTACTTCAGGACCATATAGATGTTGACTTCCTGTAATAAACCAAAATTCATAATTTTTTACTTTTAACATTTAACATTCCTCCTAATATATAAAGTGAAACTTTTTAAGTGGAATTTTAACTCCACCTTGAATTTATACCCTTAAGGGGCACCTAGTCCAGGAGCTTGCGGCCGTTATCTCTCACTTAAGAAGATGGAGTACTACGGATGCTAGCTATTGGATAAATAAAAATGCTTATCTAAATTTAGTATACCTTTTCATGAGTACAAACAAGTTTTTGATGTATGTACAAGCTTATTATAATACAATAATGTTGTACATACAAGATGCAAAATGAAAAAAATAAAAAATATTAACTTTCCAGATAAACATTATTATGGTTTAAATTAGGTAAAGACAGCCTTGCGGTGAAATTTATATTTGAGATTACGATAAAAATTATTAGAGTAGATGATGTATGGTTAACCTTGGTGTTTAAATAAATTTTAGAAAAAACTATTGATATATATAGGGAATAGAGATATAATCAAATCATCAAGTGCGTACAACTTTTTAAAATATACTTTTAAAGAAATCGATTTATATTTTAAGGAGTTATTGCATAGTTATTTGATGAAAGTAGTTGAAAAAGATGAAAGAAGCTGAAACAAAGCACGAATTAATAGAAAATTACTATATCAGCCTAATAGAAGAAAACAAGGTTTCAGCAGGAGACCAATTACCTTCCGAAAATGAAATAGCCAACTTATTTAATGTAAGTAGGCATACTGTAAGACAAGCTCTTACTTATTTAGTACAAGAAGGCTGGATATACAAAGAAAGAGGAAAAGGAAGCTTTTACTCTAACAAAAAAACTAATGAAGTTAAAAAAAATGTTGCTGTTCTTACAACTTATATATCAGATTATATTTTTCCTAAAATTATATCAGGTATAGAGGAAGAATTAAGACGCAAGGGATATAATTTATTATTATTTAATAGTAACAACGACATTGAGAATGAAAGAAGATGTTTTGAGGATATCATAAACCAAGATATATCAGGACTAATAGTTGAACCAGCACAAAGTACAATAAATAACCTGCATCATGATAGCATTAAAAAGTTAGAAAAGAACAATATAAAATATATTGCGATAAATGCTAATTGTGATGAAGAAAATTCTGCATATATTGTAGTAGATGATGAGCAGGGAGGGTACAAGCTCACTAATTATTTATTAGAACTTGGTCATAGAAACATAGCTGCATTATTTAAAGCAGATGATTTACAAGGTGAAAAGAGAAGAAGGGGTTACATAAAGGCCCTAAACGAATATGACTTGAGTTTTAACAAAAGTATAGTAGGAGAATATATAACTGATAATCAAGAGATGTATATAGACCAGTTTATAAAGAAGATTTTAAATCTTGAAGAAAAACCAACCGCAATTGTTTGCTATAATGATAAGGTTGCTTTGAAGGTAATAGATAATTGTAGAAAAGAAAATATAGAGATACCAAAAGATTTATCAATAGTAAGTTTTGATGATTCTAGTTTAGCAGTTTCATCAGGTGTTAAACTTACAACAATAAAGCATCCGAAAGAAGAAATGGGAATAAGAGCAGCCAAATGCATTATAGATATGATTGAGGGAAGAATAGATAAGCCTCAATACACATACAGTGCTGAACTTATTGTTAGAGATTCTTGTTCTAGAGTTTAAATTTTATCTTTGCTTTAGATGACTTGATTTTGAGTTACTGGAGCAAAGATAAACTTTAATGATATATATTTAGATATTATTTTTTTATGTACGCTTGTACGTACATACATACAACAAGCAGATAGGGGTGTTTAAATGTTAGAGAAATTAAAGGAAAAAGTTTATGAAGCTAATATGGAACTTCAAAGAAAAGGTCTTGTAATCTACACTTGGGGAAATGTTAGTGAAATCGATAGAGAAACTGGATTAGTAGTTATAAAACCAAGTGGTGTTGATTATGATACCATGAAAGCAGAAGATATGGTAGTTGTAGACTTAGAAGGAAATGTTGTAGAAGGAAAGTATAAACCTTCAACAGATACTCCAACTCACTTAGTTATGTATAAAACTTATCCGAGTGTTGGAGGTGTTGTTCATACTCATTCAGATTGGGCAACAACTTTTGCTCAGGCAGGAATGAGTATACCAGCTTTTGGGACAACACATGCAGATTATTTTTATGGGGATATTCCTTGTACTCGGGATCTAACAGATGAAGAAATTAGTGGAGAATATGAAAAAGAAACAGGAAATGTAATAGTTGAAACTATTGGAGATAAAAATCCATTAGAAGTTCCAGCTATTGTAGTTAAAAACCATGGTCCTTTCGCTTGGGGAAAAGATGCTAATTCAGCAGTTTACAATGCAGTAGTATTAGATAAAGTTGCTGAAATGGCATATAAGACAATGACTTTAAACAAAGATGTAAAGGGTGTCAAACAGCACCTTTTAGATAAACATTATCTTAGAAAACATGGTGCGAATGCATATTATGGACAATAAGATATCATAGTATAAACCAACATATTTTTAAGGAGAATTTTTAATCAGCAATTGGAACTCCTTTGTAAATTCTCCTTAATAAGTATGAATTAAAAAGTGACGTATAAAATTGAAGTTAAAAAAGAAAATGTCTAAATTTAATATTATGAAACATAAATATTAAATGGAAGGTAAATATGCAAATAATAGTTTGTTGCTAAATAACAAACAAAATATATAAAGAGGAGATGTTAGGGAAATGAGATTTTTTTTAGACACAGCAAATGTGGAACACATTAAAGAAGCAAATGAAATGGGAGTAATATGTGGTGTAACAACAAATCCATCATTAATAGCAAAAGAAGGAAGAGACTTCAATGAAGTTATTAAGGAAATAACAGAAATAGTTGATGGACCAATAAGTGGAGAAGTTGTAAGTGAAGATGCTGAAGGAATGATAAAAGAAGGAA
>NZ_JAKJJX010000026.1:0-93218 GCF_022320765.1 Clostridium sp. YIM B02569
GATTTGTTGTTACACCACATATTACTCCCATTTCATTTGCTTCTTTAATGTGTTCCACATTTGCTGTGTCTAAGAAAAATCTCATTTTATTAACATCTCCTCTTTGCTTAATTAAAAATCATTTAATATATAAGGTTATCTCAAGTAAGAAATTTTAATTTCTTACTTAAGACTCACCTTTATGTAAATATTTATTTAATAACACATAAGAAATTTGCTCTTAATTCGGAGTTCCAATCAAAAATCAAGAACATAAATCTAATATGAAATAAATAGATATTTAGTTTTATATAAAAGGCTTGTCTTAATCTGGAGTTCCAATCAAAGATTAAGACTCCCCTTAATATAGCTATGCTTACATAACTTTAAAAATATATTTTAAAAATTTATTTAATAAGTTTTTAAATTAATAGAGCAGCTTTCACCACTCCATTATTTAATTTCTAAGAATTCTTCTATAGGCATCATAGCAGCTCCTAGTAAATAAGATTCTTTAAAACTTGCAATACTTATACTGCAATTATTTTCATTTGTAAATAAATTATCTTTATAAACCTCTTTTTTCAGCATATCTATCTTATCATTAAGTAAATTATTTATATCTCCACCTATTACTATGCTGCTAGGATCAAATATCATAACCAAATTCGATAGACCTAAAGACAATGTTTTTAAATAATCATTTAATACATCATGAGCATCTTTGTCATTTTGATTATATCTTTCTTCAAATTCATCAATATCACTAATATTTGAACTATTAGCTTCATTATAACTATCAATCAGAGAATTCATAGATGTGTATGCTTCTAAACAGCCTCTAGCTCCACACTTACACTTTTTTCCGTCAATTGCTATCTTAGTATGACCTAATTCTCCTGATGAGCTATTGTCACCTCTGTAAATTTTTCCATTTATTATTATACCGAGGCCTAAACCTTCTGTTATTGATACATATAATAGATTTCTTAGTATATCTCTTTTATTTAAAAACTCGTAATAAGCAGATAAATTTGCTTCATTATCTACATATACTGGAATGTCTAAGTATTCGAACTTTTCTTTTAAATTAAAATCTTTGGCGCCTAACAAATATGAATACTTTATTATGCCTTCTTTAAAATCTACGGTTCCAGGTAATGAAATCCCTATTCCTAATAAATTTGCAGAGCATAAATTATATTTCTTCATTAACAAATCTATATTTTCATTAAGTAAATTTATTATGTTCTCTATTCCATCACTATTATGTCTAACTCGCATACTTTCAATAACTTTTTTCTTTATATTTACTAATGATATCTTTATATGATTCGGTGTTAGTGCAACTCCAATTGAATATCTACAGTTTTCATTCAACTTAATAGCAATTGCTTTTCTTCCTCCTGTAGATTCCAACGATCTTACATCTTCTACAATACCTTCGCTTTTCAATTCTGTAATATTTGTAGAAACTGTTGTTATACTTATATCTAATATTCTAGATATATCTAATTTGGTGATCTCATTTTTCTTTAATAATAATGCTATTATCTTTTTTCTGTTAGTTTCTTTTATTTTACTGTGATTTACTTCTATCAAACTTTAAAATACTCCTCTCGACTATTATCAGTAATAGTAGCTTTTTCTTAAATAATATCACTATTATTATTTTTGTTAAAGTATTTAAAAAACTATATGATTTTTTGCTAAAATTCGATACTACTACGCACCCTTAATTAATTATACAATTACTTAACTAAGATGATTGATTTCTATCTTTAATATATTTAAATATCTTTTATTCTTGGATAAGCTGAATTATATGTTTCATATACTTTTGAGTATACTTCTTTTAATTCTTCATTTGGAGAAACTTTCTTGTTTCCTTTTACGATTCTATCACAAGCATCTTCTACAGAATCATAGATTCCTGCTCCAACCCCTGCTAGTATTGCAACTCCAAGCGCACCACCTTCAGATGCTTTAACTGTAGTTAATGAATATTGGAAAATATCAGCTAATATTTGTCTCCATACAGCACTTTCTGCTCCACCGCCACTTACTCTTATTTCATCAATGTTTACATTCATGTCTTCGATTAAATCAAGGCAGTTTTTCAAACTAAAGCTAACACCTTCTAATATACTACGTACAAAATCATCATGGTTATTTATTAGTGATACTCCTAAAAATGCACCTTTTACATTAGGGTCTATATGAGGTGTTCTTTCTCCCATAAGATATGGTAAGTAAACAATTCCATTAGAACCAGGTTTTGATTTTGCTGCTTTTTCAGTTAATAAATCATAGATATCTCTTCCTAATTTCTCGCTTTCTTCAACTTCTTTAGCGCAGAATGTTCTTTTAAACCAGTTCAATGATAGACCAGCTCCTTGAGTAACACCCATTATATGCCACTTACCTGGTACTGCATGACACAAAGTATGAACTCTTCCTTCTTTATCAAATCTAGGTGTATCAGTTGCCGCAAATACTACTCCTGAAGTACCTATTGTTGTTGATATTATTCCTTCTCTTACTATTCCATTTCCTATTGCTCCTGCTGCTTGGTCTCCAGCACCACCAACAACTGGTGTATCTACTGCTAAGTTTGTTAATTTTGCAACTTCCTCTGTAACTTTTCCACTAACAACTACTGATTCATAAACATCTGCTAATATGTTTTTATCTATATTTAACTCATTAAGTAATTCTTCGCTCCAGTTTCTAGTATTTATATCTAACATTTGCATACCACTAGCATCTGAAACTTCTGTTGCAAAAACATTAGTCAATTTAAGTCTAATATAATCTTTTGGAAGAAGTATTTTGTAAATTTTATTATAGTTTTCTGGTTCATTATTTCTAACCCACAATAATTTTGAAAGAGTAAATCCAGTTAATGCAGGATTACCAGTGATCTTAATTAGTCTTTCTTTTCCGATTACTTCTGTCATGTAATCACATTCTTTTTCTGTTCTTTGATCACACCAGATTATAGAATTTCTAATTACATTAAGATCTTTATCTACCATAACAAGCCCATGCATTTGCCCACTTAATCCAATACCTTTAATATCAGAAGCTTGTACACCACTTTTTTCAATAACATCTTTTATTCCCTTTACACATGCCTGCCACCAATCTTCTGGATCTTGTTCTGCCCATCCTACCTGTGGTTGGAATAAATCATATCCATAAGTTGCAGTTTTTATTGTAGTTCCATTTTCATCAAAAAGAGCTGTCTTTGTTCCTGATGTTCCAATATCCAATCCTAATAAATATCTCATTAATAAACCTCCTAAGTTATATATCTTTTCTAAATTAACATAATTACAAACTTTTTACTTAATTTTTTAAATAACTTTTTAAATGTATTTTAATAAGTTTATTATACTTCCCTTTTTCTTTGCGGTCAATAGTTTTTTGAATACATTTTCATTTTTTATTTTACTAGTTATTTTTTGTATTTAGAATGTTGCACTTATTATAAAATATCTACCAAAATAGAGTCCTAAATAAAAAGGAACTTCTTGCAATAATAATACTGAAAAATATTACAAGAAGTCCTTTTAACTATAAATTTACAAGTTAGAAGTTTTTTCAAATGTATTTACTTAGATCTCACCTTTAAGGCTAGCCTTTGGGTACAACTTCTAATCTTAGAATCATCCATAAAATCCCGTACAAGTCGGAATAAAAGCATGCTTCTTATTTTGGTGAAATGAATAAATCTAGATTACATATTATTTATTTATGATCCTCAAATATATATTGATTAACTATAGATTCTAACAGCTCTTGTCTTCCAGATTTATTTATTATAGGGTTATTGTTTAACGCATATGCTTCTAATTCTTTAAAGCCAACTTTTCCTTCAACAATTTCTTTACCGATTCCCTCTGTAAAGCTTGAATATTTTTCCTTTATAAAGTCTTCTAAATCACCATTTTCTAAAAGTTTATAAGCAACTCTCAATCCTTTAGCAAATGTATCCATTCCTGCTATATAAGCTAGGAATAAATCTTCTTTCTCAAATGATGCCCTTCTAACTTTAGAATCAAAGTTAACACCACCTGGTGCAAGCCCTCCATTTTTAAGGATTTCATACATAGCTAATGTAGCATCATATATATTTGTTGGGAACTGATCTGTATCCCATCCAAGTAATGGATCTCCTTGATTAGCATCTATGCTGCCTAAGAATTTATTGATTCTTGCAAAATGAAGTTCATGTTGGAATGTGTGTTGTGCCAAAGTAGCATGATTTGCTTCAATGTTAACTTTAAAATACTTATCAAGGTTATAATTTTTAAGGAATCCTAAAACTGTTGCTGCATCAAAATCATATTGGTGCTTTGTTGGTTCCTTTGGCTTTGGCTCTATTAAAAATTGTCCTGTAAATCCTATTTCTTTTGCATAATCAACAGCCATTTGAAGTAATCTAGCAAAGTTGTCTAATTCTAATCCCATATCTGTATTTAATAGAGTTTCATATCCTTCACGTCCACCCCAAAAAACATAGTTTTCTCCATCTAGCTCTTTTGTTATTTCAATTGCTTTTTTAATTTGTGCTGCTGCATAAGCAAATACATCCGCATTACAGCTAGTACCTGCACCATGAACATACCTTGGATTAGTAAAACAGTTAGCTGTTCCCCATAAAAGTTTTTTATTATACTTTTTCATTAAACTTTTACACAACGCAACTATCTCATCTAAATTTTTATTAGTTTCTTGTAATGTTTTTCCTTCTGGTGCTATATCTCTATCATGGAAGCAGAAATATTCTATGTTTAGCTTATCCATTAATTCAAATGCTGCTTCCATTCTTGCTTTAGCTAAATCCATTTCATTTGTTTCGCTATCCCATGGACGAATCATAGTCCCAACACCAAACGGATCTGCTCCTGTAGCTGTTAATGTGTGCCAATAAGATAAGGCAAATCTTAGATGTTCTTTCATTGCTTTATCCCCAATAATTTCGTCTGGATTATAATATTTAAATGAATATGGATTTTTAGAATTTGCCCCCTCGTAATTTATTTTCGAAACATTTTCAAAGTATTCTCTCATATGATACCCTCCTCATTTTTCTATATTGAATATAAATTATTTCTAGTAAATAGCGTAATAACTTATTAAGCCATTTATCTATTTATAAAAGCCAACGTTAGTAATAACTAGCCCTTATATATAAATCAAATTTGTTTGATTTTAATGAATATTCTGAATTTTATTTTGTATAACAAGCTTTAATCAAAATAATTATTAAAGTAAGTCAAAGTACTTATTCTTTTGATATTCACTACTAAAAATATATTTTGAAATAACTTTTTAAATGTTATTTTATAAGCTTATAATACTTTCTTTTTTTTATATAGTCAATAGTTTTCTGAGTACATTTTTATGTTATTTTTTAATAAAATAATTCATTATAATTATGTCCTTTTCATACCTTTTTATGTTAAACAAAATATAGAATTAATATACCATATATACAGATAACAGCAGACAATATTAATTATAGCCTGCTGTTATTCAAATGATTTGTCGTCACTAATTTATATAAAGTTTTAATTAAGAATATATAATCATTTTCAAAGAATTATTTCTTGTTTTTAGATGATATATCCATCCATACTGCTATTAGTAATATTAACCCTTTAACGATGTATTGCCAGAATGTTGGAGTATTCATCATACTCATACCGTTATCTATACTAGCCATTACAAGTGCACCAACTAATGCTCCAGCAACTGTACCACTACCACCTGCTAAACTTGCTCCTCCAATAACACATGATGCAATTGCATCCATTTCTGCATTTTGGCCAGCTGAAACTGATCCTGCATTTAATCTTGATGTAAGTAATATTCCAGCAACTGCGCAAAGTAATCCAAGTACTGAATATATAACAATAATATGTTTTTTTACGTTTATACCAGATAATCTTGCTGCATCTCTATTTCCACCAATTCCATATATTCTTCTACCAAATATAGTCTTTGTTCCTACAAATGCTAATATTAAAGCTAAAAGTAACATAATGAAAACTGGTATAGGAAATCCTTGATAGTCATTAAGAATTAACACTAGAACTAATGATATAACTCCAATTCCTACTATTGTAAGTACATCTAAAGCCATTGGTCTAACTTCAATATTATATTTAATCTTATTCTTTCTATTTCCTAATATTAAATATGCTGAACCTACAATTGCTAGCACTACTAATATATAACCTACAACTGTTGGTAAATACGCTTGTCCTATAGCTTTGAAATCTGCTGTTAATGGTGCAACAGTATTACCACCTGTAATTCCTATTAATACACCTCTAAAAACAAGCATACTTGCTAAAGTAACTATAAATGATGGAACATTTCTAAATGCTATCCAATATCCATTCCAAGCTCCCATAATAACTCCAAGTATTAATGTTATTACCACTGTTGGGATAGCTGAAAAACCAAACCAAACATTTAATATTGCTGCAATTCCTCCAAGTAAACCTAAAGTTGATCCTGCCGAAAGATCTATTTCACCTAAAATGATTACAAAAACCATACCTATTGCCAGTACACCAGTAATTGACATTTGTCTAAATAAATTTGATAAATTTCTTGTTGTCAAAAAATTTCCATCTGTTAAAAACGTGAATAAAACCCATATTGCTGCTGTTGCTATTAATATTGCTGCCATCTTAGATTTAAATATAACGCCTAAACCTAATTTCTTTTCTTTTTCTGAACTTGTACTTTTACTTAATTGCATCTTATATTCCTCCTACAGAAGTTTTAGTTTCTTCGCTATAACTCTCACTAACTTCTTCATTTTTCTTTCCTACAGAATAATTCATAATCATCTCCTGAGTTAACCCATTATTCTCAAGACTTGCCTTTATTTCCCCTTCATTCATTACTAGAACCCTATCACTAATTCCAAGTACTTCTGGAAGTTCTGATGAAACCATTATTATAGATATTCCTTGTTTAGCTAGCTTAAATATTAACTTATAAATTTCATACTTGGCTCCAACATCAATTCCTCTAGTAGGTTCATCTAATATTAATATTTTAGGTTCAGCAAGAAGATTTTTTGCTAGTATTACTTTTTGTTGATTTCCACCACTTAGATTTTTTATTGCTAATTCAGTTGATGCAGTCTTTATTTTTATTTCATCAATAAATTTTAAAACATCCATCATTTCCTTATCTTTATCTATTACGTTTAATGGCCTTTTATATTTCACTAAATTACTCATTGTCATATTTTTAGCTACACTCATACCCGCAATTATTCCATCTTTTTTTCTATCTTCTGGAACCATAGCTATTCCTTTGCTTAAAGCATCATTTGGATTTTTTATGTCAATTTTTTTACCCTCAAAATATACTTCACCGCTCTTTTGACCTTGGAAACTTCCATATATGCTTGCCACCATTTCTGTTCTACCTGAACCTACTAAGCCTGAAATTCCAAGTATCTCCCCGCGTCTTAAGGTAAAACTCGCATTTTTTACTCTTTTTATGTTCTTATTAAATGGATCTAAAACGTTAAAATTCTTTATCTCAAAAAATTCTTCGCCTATTTTATGTTCTTCTCTAGGAAATAGATTTTTCATTTCTCTTCCAACCATCATTTGTACTAGCTTATCTTGATCTATCTCACTAATAGGAACTTGTCCTATTGTTGAGCCATCTCTAATTACAGTAACATTGTCACATATTCTTGTAACCTCATTAAGTTTGTGAGAAATATAAATACATGTTACTCCATCTCTTCTTAAATCATCTAATATTCCCATTAACACTTCTACTTCACCTTCGCTTAAAGAGGCAGAAGGTTCGTCAAGAATCAATAGTTTTGCATTTTTAGATAGAGCTTTTGCAATTTCAACTAATTGCTGATGTCCAATTCCAAGATCCCCCGCTCTAGTAAGCGGATTAACATTCAGCTTAACCCTATTTAATAATTCATTTGTCTTATTTAACTGTTCACTAAAATTTACTAGTCCACGTGCGCCAATTTCATTTCCTAAAAAAATATTTTCTGCTATAGATAATTGTTTTATAAGTGCTAATTCCTGATGAATAATTGCAATACCAACGCTTTCAGAATCTTTTATACTTGTTTGGCTTAATTCTTTTCCTTCAAAAATTATTTTTCCAGAGTAAGACCCAGCAGGATGCTCTCCGCTCAAAACTTTCATCAGTGTGGATTTTCCAGCTCCATTTTCACCACAAAGAGCATGGATTTCTCCTTTTTTAACTTTTAAAGTTACTCCATCTAATGCCTTTACTCCAAAGAATTCTTTGACTATATCTCTCATTTCTAAAATATACTCACTCATGAAATGCTTATCTCCTTTCTATATTGGAGTCTGACACAATATCATCAGACTCCAATATTCTTATTTATTTGCTTGGTCTTTTATCTTCTGGTACATTTTTATATACATCATCAAACTTTTGGAAACCATCTTTAATTACAGTATCTTTCATGTTATCTGCTGTAACTGCTATTGGAGTAAGTAGTACTGAAGGGACATCTTTTTTACCATTGTTAGTTACAGTACCACCTGTTTCAACATCTTCACCTTTAGCCATCTTTACAGCCATTTCAGCTGCTTTTGCAGCAATATCTTTTATAGGTTTGTATATTGTCATTGTTTGAGTTCCTTCAACAACTCTTTGGCAACCAGCTAAATCTGCATCTTGTCCAGAGATTGTAATTTTTCCTGCTAAGCTTTGTGCTTGTAATGCTTGAATAGCACCACCTGCTGTACTATCATTTGATGCAACTACAGCATCAAGTTTGTTATTATTTGCTGTCAAAGCATTTTCCATTATCTTTAATGCTTCCTCTGCTGACCAATCTTTTACCCATTGATCCCCTACTAGTTTTATATCTCCCTTATCTACATAAGGTTTTATTATGTTCATTTGTCCTTGTCTAAATAATTTTGCATTATTGTCTGTTGGAGATCCTCCCATCATGAAATAATTTCCTTTTGGAGTTTTATCCACGATAGCTTTAGCTTGTAATTCTCCAACCTTCACATTATCAAAAGATACATAGTAATCTAAGTCACTATTTGTAATCAATCTATCATAAGCCAATACTTTTATTTTATTTTGGTGAGCTTCTTCTACAATTGGTGCTATTGATTCACCGTTATGTGGTATTACAACTAAGACATCTACCCCTTGAGATATAAGATTCTCAGCTTGTGACATTTGTGTTGGATCATCCCCATTTGCAGATTGGAAAACAACATCTGCTCCAAGTTTCTTAGCTTCTTCTTCAAAGATTTCCTTATCATGCTGCCATCTTTCAAGTCTTAGGTCGTCCATACTTACACCAATTTTTATTTTCTTATTTCCATTGCTAGATGTTTGTGCATCTTTTTTTGCTCCACATCCTGTCAATGCTGAAAATATTAGTACCCCACTTAGTGCCAAACCTAATAATTTAATCATTTTTTTAGATTTCATCTTTTTCTCCCCTTTTTTTTAATTATAGATCTCTTTTACAGTCTTAATTATATCCGTTATAGTAAACGTTTCAAATAGACTGGTTTGCTAATTTATAATCTTATATTGCTATCTTTTTACAGCAAATTTTTACTAGTAAATAATTCAAAACATAAAGAAAATCCAGACTAATATCTAAATATAAGAAATAGTCTGGACTTTTTTATCGTTGTGATATGTTGTTAGTAATATATTGCTTTTTATAAATCAAAAAATTCCTGAATAATAAATAACATATCTTTCACTAATTAATTTCAAAAAATCTTTTCTTCCATGTTTCCTTTAAAATTTGCAGGACTAACACCTTCATATTTCTTAAATACTTTACTGAAATAATTAGGATCATTGTATCCTACTTTGTAGCAAACCTCCTTCACATTCATTTCTCCAGTTGAAAGTAATTCCTTTGCAACATCTATTCTACATTTATTTACATATTCCGAAAAATTAACACCGGTTACTTCTTTAAATGTCCTGCTAAAATAATAGACACTTAATCCAAAATTGCTTGCTACCTTATCTAGTTCTAATTCTGTTTCAATATTTTCTCTAATAAATTGTTTTACACTTTCAAATAGTTTCATCTTTATTTTATTTGAATTTTTATTTTTACCTAACTTTGTATCCCCTGATATCCCGACTGAAAAACTATCATTCATCAATTTTCCTTCTATATCATCAATATAAATAATATTTACATTGTCTGAGTTGTATACTAAACATTTCATAGCTTGTCTATAAGATTCCACGATTTGCTCTACTGAATCAAATATTTCTCCAAGACCTGCTCTTATTGAAATATTAAATCTCTTTTTTATTTCTCTTCTCAAATTAAATGCAAGGTCAATTTCTAAACTTTTAAAATCTTCAGTTTCCTCATTATCTATTTGTATAAAATACGTTAATTCTTCATAAAATACATAATTTCCTATGCATTTATATCTTCTGTTGATATATTCTTTAACATATTCTCCTATCTTAATCCTAATTTGATCTCTTTCAAACCTGCTAATATCTTTATAAGCATATTTGTCTTTTATTGAAATAACCATTGCATAGCTATTCATAAAACTCATATCTAAACATTGCAGATACATTCCATAATCAACACCTTTAAGCTTATCATTAATTATTAGATCACTTAATTGATTTTCAAGCACAGGCAATAAAGTATATATTTTCTCTTTATCTTTAATTTCACTTTTTCTTTTCTCCTGTTCTTTTTTCACCCATTTAATTCCCACAGCAATTTTTTCTATAATCTCTTCCTTAGTAAACGGTTTTAGAAGATATTCTTTCACATTTATTTTTACAGCTTCCAATGCAAAGTCGAAATAATCGTATGCTGTCAAAATTATGCTATATAAATTTGGTAAAGTTGCTGTCATTTCTTTCAATGCCTGTATTCCATCAATACCTGGCATTTTTATATCAATAATAACTATATCTGGTCTGATGCTTTCAGATAGTTCAATTGCTTCTCTCCCATTTTTGGCTTCGTATATTTCTAACTCTCCTAAAAAATTCTCTTTTATTATATGTTTAACGGTCTCCCTATCATACTTTTCATCATCAGCAATTAATATTTTCATCATTATTCTCATCCCCCATTATAGGTATTTTCAAATAAACTTTAGTCCCTTTGCCTTCTTCACTTTCTACTTTAAACATATTTTTCTTGTTATATAAATATCTAAGCCTCTTTTCTACTATATTTATTCCAAGGCCTGTTGTATGCCCTGTATGTTTTGCATCATAATTATAATTATTAATCTTATCCAAAACTTCTTTAGAAATGCCAACACCATTATCTTCAATTAAAACATTACACTCACCATTTTCCTCATCAATATATATATTTATATATCCACCATCTTCTTTCCCTTCAATCCCATGTATAAATGCATTTTCTACTAATGGTTGTATTGTCATTCCGGGAACTTTAACTTTTTTCATATCCATATTTGTACTTAGATTAAATTTTACCCTATCATCAAACCTGCATTCCTGAATGTAAATATAATCCTTTACAATCTTTATTTCATCTTCCAATAGTGCATTTGTACTCATACTTCTTAAAGAATATCTTAAAATATTAGATACTGATTTAATTAATTTACTTGTAGTTATTGCATTTTCCATTATTGCTGTCGCGTTTATACAATTTAGGGTATTAAATAAAAAATGTGGGTTTATTTGAGACTGTAATACCTTTAAATCAAATTCTTTTAAAGCATTCTCATATTTTAGATTTTTCATCTCCTCCTCTTTTAATTTTTTTTCTAATACGATCTTCCCATTAAGCGAGCTAATAAGATTTTTTATATCTGTAATCATAGCATTAAATGTTTTTGTTAAAATATCTAACTCATAAATGTCAGTTTTGTTACCTTCATAATATTCAAATTGACCTTTTGATACTTTGTTTGATATTTCAACCATACCCTTTAAGCCCTCAGATATATGTCTTATAAATGTTAATGCATAAACTACACATAAAGCTAAAATTAATATAAGATATGTAGCTAGTCCTATATATATTACGCTGCTATTTCTATTTAGTTCTTTATATGCTATGCTATTAGCCTCTAGGAAATTTTGCATTAAAGTCGATGCATATGCATCACAATAAGATGCAATATTCTTGGCCGCTACAAAATCATCATAGTAAAAAACGTATCCCTCCTTATTTTCATAAGCAGATATTGTATTTTTAGAACTTTCTATATAAGAATCTAAAGTATTATCTAGATCTCTCAAAATATATTGATTTACATCATCAGAATTTTTCTTAAGATTACCAATTTTTTGTTTTGCAAGAATCACCTCGTTATTATAGCTTTCTTTCTTACTTGGAGTTCCATTCAATATATATTGATTAAAATTGTCTAAAGAGCTGTCAACATGCTGCTTAATTTCATTAGTAATTAGCATATTGTTAAGCATATTAACATACCCGTCCTCAATTTTTTTGCTCATCGCCAGAGATATAATATTGCATATACATATAGGAATAATTAAGCATATAACAAACATTATAAATTTACTATTTAAGCTTTTAGTTTTCAATTTTATCATCTCCTCGCTTATAGCTATCTACATCGCTTTTATTAATTACATTTACATCGATTAGTGATTTTGAAAACTTATTTGATTTCCCTTGAATTTTGTCCATGATAATATTAACTGCCCTATAACCCATTTCATTACTTTTCTGCACTATTGTTGCTGAAACTAGTCCATTTCTAATATTGCTTAAAGTATCATCTAAATCATCAAAACATATAATTTTTACCCTATCCTTATAATTTAAATCTTTTACTGCTCTTGCAGCGCCTATTCCGTCAAGAGCTGAGGTACAAAATAAAGCATTTATGTTATCATTTCTATTTAGTATTTTTCTTGTTATAATTTCTGCCTCAAGAAGCATCGCATCCGATGAATCTGTATCTACAATTTTCAAGTTAGAATTCGATTTTATATATTGTGTAAAGCCTTCTACCCTTTCTTTCTGATTCTTTACGTTTTTTCCGCCCATTACTATTGCTACATTTCCAGACGTTCCTATTTGCTTGACCATTTCCTTTCCGGCAACTTGTCCAGCTAAAACATTATCTGTGCCAACATATGCTATTCTATTGCTATCTTCTTCATCTGAATCTATTGTAACTACTGGAATACCTTTCTCCATTGCACTATTAATCTTCTTTTTATATTGTCCTTCTTCTTGAACATATGTTATTATGCCACTCACCTTAGCTGATGTAGCCATATCAAAAAGTTTTAGCCCATCTTCAGTGCTTGCAGTTGTAGGTCCTAAAAATTCAACCACTGCACCTCTTTCTTTAGCAGCTCTTTCCGCACCAGCTTTTATATCAAGCCAATATGGATTAGTCTTTATATGAGAAATCAGCACTATCTTAGGTTTTATCGGTTCCTTTTCTACTTTCTTGTCTCTTAATAAATTAATAAAATATAAATTACTCCCTAAAAAAAGAGCAATAAGTATAATGACCAAAACGCTCTTTAAGAATTTCATTACTAAGATCTCCTTTTTAATAAAATTAATGAAATATATAACATTACAAAACCACTTTTAAAATGTCCTTTAATAATGTTATTCTATATTTGTTCTTTTTCTAAGTCAATATATTTTTGTATAGCTTTTCATAAGAGATAAAATAACAATATCATAAATAAACGTTTATTAAAATTATAAAATAGATTCTTTAGTAAATTTTCGAATCTTTTATTACTCACTTTTCATATTTGTAATCTTGTGTAGCCAATTAATATCCTTTAACTAAAGAGATTAAAATAGATACGAATACCTAATTTGCTGCACTTTGACCCTTCTATAATTCTAAAATATATAAACACTTTTAAAAATTAAACCTCTTTATTTTTCTAGTTATAAAAATAATAGGATTAAAAGTAACAAAGAAAGCTACTTTTAACCCTAGCATCATTTATAGATATGATTCATATTCTATTTATAATATAAGTACTATGCAAAATTAAATGTTAGATAATTTCATCCATTCCATAGTACTTATTACATTACTAAATTTTAAACTTTGAGCAATTAAAGTAGCTTTATGAAGCTCTTTACTACTTATAGAACCCACTTCATTATTTACATCTATAGTTCCTGTAGCATCTGACAAGAAGTCAACGTGGTAGCCTCTATGGAAAGCTTCCCTTGATGTCGTGTCACAGCACATTTGAGTCATATATCCTGAAATAACTATTTCATTTATATTTTCTTTTTTTAATATTTCTTCTAAATTTGTTTCATAAAAACTGCTTGGCTTAGTTTTCTCAATAAGATAGTCGTACGATTTCTCAAGAATCATTGGTTGTAATTCCCATCCATTTGAATTCTTAATAAATGTGTCTCCAAAAAGTGCTGTATGCTGCACAATTATAACAATCATATTATTATCTTTTGCATAATCCATTACCTTCAATATATTATCAAAGCTATTATTAGGATAAGTTACTTTTAGTTTACCTGTAAAATATTCATTTTGCACATCAATTACTAGCAATGCTTTTTTCATTTTCATTCCACCTTTACATTTGCTGATCTACTTATATTTGTTATACTAATAGTATCTTAAATTAAGGTTGAAATGTGAAAGAGATTCGTTAGTTTCTCTTTAAAAATGAAAGGATTTTGTGCTCTATGTTTGATGAAATAGACTTGAAGATTTTAGACATGCTATTGATTAATTCAAAAATATCGCTTAAAGAAATTGGCGAGCATGTACACCTAACCCCTCAAGGAGTATCCAATAGAATTATACGACTTCAGGATTTAGGTATAATAACACAGTATACTGTATGCATTAATAATTCTCTGCTGGGCAAAAACATTACTGCATTTATTACTATTTTCATGAAAACCACACAACATGATAAATTAACAAAATTTATTAAAGAAAATACAATTATAACTGAGGCACATAGGATTAGTGGAGATGGCTGCTATTTGCTTAAAGTCATATGCTCTAATATGGATGAAATTAATTTATTACTTGATAAAATCATGGAATATGGTACCTACAGATTAAGTTTATCTACCTCAACAATAAAGTAATAACTATTATATATGTTGTAATAGTTAATTTACATTTAAATTTCTAATACCTAAATAGTTTAGATAGAACTAGATTTATAAAAATAACTTTAAAAGCTACTATATATGAATTTTCTTTCAATGCTTATACCTCAATAACTGTTCGGAAAATAAGTCCATACATTTGTGAGCAATATATAAATTCACTAACATAATTATGAATCCCAAAACAGAATATGAAATAATAATATTTGATGTATACACTTTGGCTATACTTTTAATAATATTAATACAAATTGGCAAAAAGATAATACTTGTAACAATTGCTGGAACATATTTTCTTATTATTAATGCTTGAAAACAATGTATTATTAAATGTGTAGTAAAAGCAATAAATAGACCGATCCATAAATTAAACCAATTTGTTTTGTACGAAATAATAGTAATTATGATAATTAAAATAAATTCTTCAGCTACCCCAAAAGCAAAAGATGCTGCTGTAATATTATCGAAATGAGGAAATAAATTTTTTGATAACTTCGGAAACTTTTCAGATAAATAATACCTATTTTTATTTATCCATGATTGTATAAAAATTATTTCTTCAAAATCATGGATAATAAATACTATAGGAAAAAACCATATAATTGCTTGCATATTGCTCATTTCAATCCTCCCATATATTATATTTTATAAAAATTAAATTAACAGACATTAGTTATTTTTTATCTATCATTTTCTTATAAATACTAATCTTTTTATTCAAGTGTATTATATTTTCTTCAATTTTTCTTTTTTCAATATTTAACCTATCCATTTGTTCTTCAAGTAATTCTAATCTTTCCTTAATTGTATCATCGCCATCATATCTCAATTTCGAATAGTATTGTATCTGCTTAATTGGCATATTTATTTCCTTTAATCGAATTATAAATTTTAGCCACTCAATATCTTTTTCAGAATATACTCTTTTATTAGCTTCATCTCTTTGAGGATAAATCAGACCAAGCTTTTCATAATATCTTAAAGTATCAATGCTCAAACCAATTTTTTCAGAAAACTCTCCTATATAATAATTCAAAATAATCACCTACCTCTTGACATGGAGTTAACTCCAGCATATATGATAATATTATCAAAAAGTAGGAGGTATTACAATTATGGAAAATAGATATGAAAAAGGGCTAAATAAACTTAACGAGGTTGATGGAAACGCTGGAACATCTGTAATAGAATCACTTAAGGATATAGCTCCAGACCTTGGAAAATATATCATTGAATTTGCTTTTGGAGATATTTATACAAGACCAATATTTGATTTAAAACAAAGGGAGCTTGTTACTTTATCTGCTCTTACTACACTAGGAGGATGTGAAAACCAATTAAAAGTTCATATTAATGGAGCACTAAACGTTGGGATATCTAAAGAGGAAATAATAGAAGTATTCTTACAATGCATTCCCTATGTTGGCTTTCCCAAAGTATTAAATGCTGTAGCGGTTGCAAAGGAGATTTTCAATAATTAATTAAGGGCTTAGAATTTTTATAATTTAAGGCATATGAACGAAAATAACAAGTCCAAAATACTATTATTATTTTTCATCAGGCAAGGAAGTAAATTAGTCACATAGCAGGTGGTCTATTAGTGTAATTTACTGACGCATCATGGTGGAAAATAGGTTTGGCAGATTGACTTCTTATTTTTTTGATTATGCCTAAGCTCCAAAACAATAAGTTTTATATTATTTTTTATATTGTTTTTAATATTAAATTTCTCTACAGTAATAATCATCATATATAATAAATTTTTTGTTAATCGGCTTATACCCCTTCTCCATTAATGCATTTATACGTTCAGTTGCCATTGGAACTGCTTTCGTTAAGATATGCCTAACATCAAAAGCCTCATAAAAGAATTCATTTGTGATATCTAATATATTTTTTATTATATTCTGGATTTCACACTCACTTTTCAGATCTATTCTTAAAATGCCATAGTGATTAAATTCATCTTCTGCTAACCTATGAAACATTTCTATAGTCCCAATTTTTTCATTAGTAGCATTTAAAATTACTGTCCATCTCACAAATTGTTTATTTTCATATGACCATTTCCAAAAATCAATTGCTTGTCTCATTTTTTCGATTGTTTCATAATTAAAATTATCTCCATGACAATTGTCAGAATTGAATAATGGCACTGCTTTTTCATCTGAATAGCATTTGAGCAACTCTTCTAAATCATCCTCGCTTGTCTTTATTAATGTAATTAATTTATTTTTATATTTAGGACACTCTTTGTAGACATCGTTATTCATAAATTAAATTCTCCTTATATTTTTAATTTTCCCTAAAACTAAGCAATGAATCATGCTCATAAACATATTATCAATAATATTACCATGGCTATTTTTGTGGAATTATCTTGTTTCAAAATTTATATGTATCTGTCCTTCTTAAGAATAGATTATATAAATACTCGTTATTTCAAGGTTTTATAGCAATGCAAAAATTCTAGTTTTTATATTTTTTTGAGCCTAAACATTGTTAAATACATATAAGTTAATTTATCTAAGCTTATTAATATAAATATTCTCTTGCTCAGTAGTGCTGAATAATTCAAAATTACAATTATTTAATACTTTAATAGAACCAAAATTCGTTTTTAAAGCTCTGGCTATTATACCTTTACCCCCTTGAAATTTACCTGCCCATCTTACTAATGTTTCTAAGGCCTCTGTCATAAATCTATTTCTTCTATAATTAGATGAGATGCTATACCCAACTTCTAAATAACCATTTGCATCAGGTACCCCTTTAAATCCAATAAATCCTATTCCTTTTTGATTTTCCTTATTAATAATTAGCCAGTATGTGTACCACTCATGGATATTTTCATCAATGTTTTTCATTTTAATTAATTTTTTTGATATTGCTAATTTAACAGAATCTAATAGTGATTCTAATTCAATTTGAGTTTCAATATTATCAAGTTCATTGTTATTTATACATTGTAATTCCTCAAAAGATAAAGGCTTCAAAAATAATCTTTCAGATTCTAAAAATTCTTTATTCACTCTAACACTCCCATCTTTTATTATTTAAACTCTTTTTCATGCATTTTGAAAAAGTCATAATATGTACGTACATTTTCCAATTCTGTCCACCGTTTTACATCAACAGGATTTTCATCGAGATCATATATTTTCGCGCCTTTCATAGCAAGTATAAATGGTGAGTGCGTTGATATAATAAACTGACATCTTAAAAACCGTGCGGAGTCCTCAATAAAATTCCTTAATTCCATTTGACGTTTTGGCGAAAGACTATTTTCAGGTTCATCCAATATATATAGTCCATTCTGATCAATTTTTTCAGTAAAATATATAAATGCGCTTTCTCCATTTGAATATTCTCTGAAATTATCCATTAATTTATTTCTCACAAATTTTGATTGTGTTTTACTCCTAGCAGTATTTACTTTTTTTAATTGTTCATAATCTGCCATCGACTTCATTTGGAATCGAGAATATTTAGACTCCAAATATTCTTCAAAAAGCTTTTCTCTCTTTATGTCAATTCCTTCATTTATGCTACGAATATTTAGGATATAATCAAATACATCATCACTAGTAATAATCCCACTATTTTTAGGAATATCTGTTTCAACATATATATTACACATATTGACATAATCAGGAAAAAAATTAGATTTATTATAGATAGAATCACGGCTTACTCCTATTTTTTCTGCTATAACATTTAACGCTGTTGATTTTCCAGAACCATTTCCTCCATATAGAATAGTAACTGGTTCAAAATCAATTCTTCTAAGACCATGTTGTGACAATAGCTTAAACGGATAAAACGAGTCATAACAGGTTCTTTTTACCTTCATGAAAAAGTCAAATTCCATATCCTCATTAGGAAATGTAAAATAATTTAAATAAACCATCTTTTTTCTCCTTCTCAGATAAATTGCAATTTATATTATATCCATTGTATAAAAGCAGTTTTATCATTTTGATTATATCCTGCTTGTTCATAGAAATTTAGCGTACTTTCTTTCTTGGAGCCAGTTAATAACATTAATTTATAACACTTCTCTTTATGCGCTATTTCTTTTGCGTAGTTCAAACAAGCTGTTGCTAATCCTTTATTTCTATAATGTTTATCAGTCACTACATTTTCAATAAATGCATATGGTCGTTGATTGTGTGTCAAATTTGGTATTATGACACAAACACACGAAGACACTATCTTTCCTTCTTCCTCTGCAATAATAATATGATGTTCTTTATCTTCCAAAATTCTATTCCATACTTCCATTATTTCAGGTGTTTTTCCTGGCATAGATTCACCATGAAGTTGCATATATAATTGCATTAATCCATTAAAATCTTCATTTATTATTTCCCTTATCATGTGATCATCCCCCCTGCATACATTCTAAGATGAGATAATATCTATCTAAATTGCTCCATCTTCACATTTTCACTGTTGCTATTATTAATAATCTTGGCGCCACTATTTGTGCCAATAATAATACGATTGCACATATTAATAAATAATCCTGTTTCTAGCACTCCAGTTATTCTATTAACTTTATTATAAACGTCATTAATGTTCATTGGCGTTCCTATATGCAAATCAACTATATAGTTACCATTATCAGTCACAAAAATCTCTTCTTCCTTCATTCTTATTTTGGGATTTAATGAATAATCCTGTAATTCTTTAATTACATGTTTGTATCCATATGGTAATATTTCAACTGGTAAAGGAAATTCTCCAATACCATCAACTAATTTACTTTCATCCATAATCCATATAACTTCATTAGCCAAACTCGCCACAATTTTTTCTCTAAATAAGGCTCCACCACCACCTTTAATAGCATTAAATTCATTATCTATTTCGTCTACACCATCAATTGCTAAATCAATCCTATCAACTTCATCAATTGATAATAAAGGGATCTTAAGTTCTCTTGCCAAACTCTCAGTACTTTTTGATGTTGCTACAGCTTTTATCTTCATTCCATTTTTAATCAATTCTCCAACTTTTTTAATCATGTAATAGGCAGTAGAACCTGTTCCCAATCCTAATATCATCCCATCTTTTATATATTCTGTTGATTTTTCTCCTGCAACTCTTTTTTGATCCATACTTACCTCCAAAGATTTTATAATTCTATTCCTACTTTAAATTCTCTACCTGTATAAATTCGTTTTTTCTTTAATATTATTTATATAATATTTTTTCCAATACACATTTTTCAATATTCACGACTCATAAATATTGCCGTAAAATAGCTTTGATTCTTTTGACTTAAATATTACACATATATTCTTATCATTTAAATCATGATATCAGAGAATTTCATTTACCAACAAATTATTAATCGAACCTATCATACAAATTATAATTTTGTTTCACTTTATGTAAATTATATCATTTTATTACAATTATTCGCACTAAATATAAATAAATTTATCTCTATCTAATAATACTTGTTTCTTTCATTATATTTATATTTAATTTTTCTCCTTACGCCCCACCCTCATATTAATGTTGTACAATAATATAATTTTTAATTATCCTCTTAAAACCCGATCCTTCTCTGTAATCCATTAATGTATTTGTCTGTATTCCTACTTGATCCAATCTTACTTATCCTCTAAATCTATTTCTAGGTATGAAAAAAAGAGCCAAGATTTTACTCTCAGCTCTAGACTTCTTTTGTTAATTCCTGTTTATACATATTCCCAAGCAATATAGCTATTCCTGCAAAGTTTAGAGTAAAAAAACTAGTTTTTATGGGAATTGTTATGAGTTTGATAGAAATGCTTCATTTTTTTATAGTTGGTTACAAATTCTCCAAAAAATCTTGCAGCATCTCAGCTGTGATTCCCCATATATTATAAGTTTCATATTTATAAAATAAAGATCTATAATTAGCTTCTCTAAATTTATAGTTTTCCCTATTAACAATTAAATCATATGGAAATTCTTTATCTCTCTCAATATTTATTTTATTATTATATACACGAGGCTTATGATCTAAAAGATAGGATAACGGTACATAAAACACATGATCAACCTCATCTTCACTTATCTTTATTTCATCAAGATCTTTAATAATTCCTACATACGGATGGATTATTATGCCATCATATCTTACTATAGTATCTAATTCATTTACTATATTAATGCTTTTTACGCCAAGTTCTTCAGATATTTCTCTAAGTGCAGCTTCCTTAGGAGATTCGCTTCCATCTATTTTCCCACCTGGAAAGCATATATCTCCTGGCTGGCTCCTTAATTTTTTAGACCTAACTTCAAATAACACATGTACTTCATTATCAATCTCAACTAGTGGAATAATTATAGCTGACCTTCTCATTCTTTTCCAGCCATTAATATATGGTTTCTCATCTTTTAACTTATTCATAATATATTCTAAATTCATATCCTATAATCTCCTCCTATCTAGTTATGTTATAAAAATATTATATCAAAATCATTATCTTAGTGATATGAAAATTATATTCTTCTAAACATTATAAAAAAGCTGTTAAAAACAAAGTTTTAATTTCATTCTTAACAGCTTGTAATCCTTACTTGACTAAAAGTATATTAAAAAGCTAACTTTTCATATAACTCTTTGATTGTACTAAAGCTATATGTTGGTCTAAATTCTGTATCTTTCAAATCTTCCTTTGTTGCTTCTCCAGTAAATACTACAGCTGTATCAACACCACCATTAATACCGCAGGCAATGTCTGTATACAATCTATCTCCTATAACTAAAGTTTGCTCCTTTGTAAATCCAGTTTGTTCTAGACACATTTCCACTATCGTTTTATTAGGCTTCCCAATGTATGAAGGTTGTCTTTTAACTGCATTTTCAATCATTTCGCATATTGATCCACAGTCTGGCACAAAACCAAAGCTAGTCGGACAAACAAGATCCGGATTAGTAGCTATATAATCAATATCTCTTGTTGATAGTAATTCACATATATCCTCTATCTTTTTATAATTTAATTCATTGTCAAAGCCTACTACTGCACAAACAATATCTTCATCTTTATCTTCTGTAATATTAAGCTCAAATCTTCTTAGTTCTTTAATAAATGATTTTGTTCCAAGAACAAATATTTTTTTATCTTTATATACTTCTTTTAGATATATTGCGGTTGCATAAGATGATGTTACAAAACTTGTTTTATCAACTTTAATTCCAAAGTCATCAAACTTCATAATATAATCTTCTATACTTTTTGTTGAATTATTTGTTATAAATATATATTTACCACCTATACTTAAAACATAATCCATAAATTCTAATGTACCATCGATTAATGTTGTATCTAAAGCTATTGTACCATCAATATCTAATAAAAATAATTTTTTATCTTCTAGCATATTATCATTCTCCGTAAAATAAATTCGTTAATTCATTTGCATATTCTTCTAACATATTTTCAGTTTTTGCATATTGCAAAATCGTATATCTAGGTCTGATTTCAAGAGCATGAATTACACTCCTATGAAATAATTCTTTTTCAATTCCTAACGCCTTTGGATTAGACTTAGCTCCAATAGAATTTAATAAATTTATTATTATTTCTGGCACTGGAGTCTCTATCCCAAACCTTTCTTCAATATTAAGTTTTTTATACAACCATGCTGATATTACTGTACCAACTCCAACTGAATTTCCATGCAAAGGATGTTCTAACTTTCTTGAAAGCTTATCAATTTCCCAATAATGAGAAAGATGGTGTTCTGCTCCTGATGCTGGTCTTGAATTTCCAGAAAGAGTCATTGCTATTCCTGATAGTATAAGTGCTTCTGATATATATTGTATCGCTTTAACGTCTCTCTTAACAGCTCCTTCTATATTTTCAAAACATTTATACATAGCATTCCTTACTAGCTTTTCTGTTGTATCACAAAAATATTCGTCATGAATCGTATTAGATAATCTCCAATCAGAAAGTGCTGTATATTTTCCTAGTATATCACCAAATCCAGCGCTTATCATCTCAAACGGAGCATCTTTCATAATATTTGAATCAGCTATAATAGCATATGGATTAGTCCCTGGATATGTTACCTTTGCTCCATCAATAATTAGAGGTGATACTGTTGATGCATATCCATCCATTGATGGAGCTGTTCCCATTATAACATAAGGAATATGAGTTTTTGCACTTATTATTCTACATATATCATTAATACTTCCAGATCCCACAGCAACTATAAGCTCCGTTTCATTATTTACTTCAACCAATACTCGTCCAATTGCTTTTTCATCTGGAATTAAATCTCCATCACTAAATAATATAATATTATTTATCTTATAACCTGATTCAGTAAGTTCATTTTCTACACATTTACCAAGTGCTTTATAGGTATTATTATCACTGACCAATAAGATTTCTTTTGGTAAAATTTCTTTTGCGACATCTAGAATTTTATTATATACATTTTCTCCAACATAGATATGTTTTATGTCTATTCTGTGTTTTTTGCCGCAGCTACAGTCAAATTCCATATTCGCCATTTCTTCTATTGTTTTAGTCAAAGTTTCATTCAAAACTAAATCCCTCCTACGTTTATGCTTTTTTCTTTAGGTTCACTTAAAATTATATAGTATATTCAACCACATAAACAGCGTACAAGTTGCTTAATTTTAAACTTTATTGAATTAAATACATTTTCTTACCCATACTATCATTTCTCCTGGTGTTCTGTTAGCCCATAAATAATATGGAATCCATTTTAACTTCTTTTCACTAAATTCAATTTTAGAGTCATATAAATATAACTTATCTTTATCACAGTCTTGCTCTTTAACTACTAGTCCATAACTTTCAAGTACTATTGCGCCACCTAAGAAATCTTTGTCATATTCATAAGTAAATTTAGGATTACTCTTTAAATAAACTCTGTGAAGATCAGGTCCATTGTCTTCTTCCTCTAGACAATAAACAACTGGTCCCCTCATCACAGCAACTTTTCCCATGTCTTCTCTTACGTTTATATTTGCTCTAACTATTTCTACAGGCATCTTAAATAAAATGTTAATTTTATCAGCATCTTTCCATTTTCTATTTATATATGCATACCCATCAATTATACTGAAATTTATCTTTTCTTCATTAACTTTTATTTCATAATTTCTACACCATTCAGGAATTCTTAATGCAAATTCAAATTCAGCTTCTTCCTTCATGTTTAAATTAATGTCTATACTCTCATCCCATGGATAGTTTGTTTTAATATCAAATGCTACACTCTTTCCAGAGAAATTAGCTGATATTTCTCCTCCCATGTATAAATGCATAAATATTGTATTATCTCTTAATGTATATGCATAACTTCCTATAGAAGTCAAAAGTCTTGCTAGATTAGGCGGACAGCATGCACATCCAAACCATTTTTGACGTTCAACTTTTACATGTGCTCTCAAATGATCTTTTTCAGATGCCTCTGGAACCACCTCTAATGGATTTACATAGAAAAACTTAGTTCCATCAATTGACATTCCGCTTATAATTCCGTTGTATAAGGCTTTCTCCATTATATCTGCATATTGTGATTTAGGCTCAATTTCAAGCATTCTTCTTGCAAAAAAAACCAATCCAATAGATGCGCAAGTTTCAGCATAAATAGTGTCATTTGGTAAATCATAATTATAAGTAAATGCTTCTCCATATTGTGATGATCCAATTCCACCTGTTATATACATTTGCTTTTTAGTCATATTGCTCCATAAGCGCTTGCAAGCTTCTAGCAGCTCATCATCATTTGTTTCTCTTGCTACATCAGCCATTCCTGAATATAAATATACAGCTCTTACAGCATGCCCCTCTGCAACTTCCTGCTCTTTTACTGGTTTACCTGCTTGATAATATTGATATTTGAAGTAACTATCTTCCCACCAGAACTTATTATCATACTTTTTCCCCTCTTCTTCAAAATATAATGGTGATCTGCCTCTTTCATCTATAAAGTATTTTGCTAAATTTAGATATTTTTTATCTTTTCTTATTTTGTAGAGTTTAATTAAGGCCAATTCAATTACTTCATGACCTGGATATCCATGCAATTTGCCATCTTCTGGCCCAAATATAGTATCCACATAGTCTACATATTTTACGATTGCATTTAATAACTTATCTTTTCCCGTTGCCTCACAATAAGCTACTGCCCCTTCGATCAAATGACCTAAACAATACAATTCATGATTATCACGTAAGTTTGTCCATCTTTTATCTAATCCGTTTATAATGTAATAAGTATCTAGATATCCATCTGGCAGCTGTGCCGCACAGACAATATCAATTGCTCCATCTGCAATTTTTTCAAGTCCTTCATCCTTATTCCACATAAGAGAATATCCAACCGCTTCTATCCATTTTGCAAAATCACTATCTTGAAACACAAAACCTTTAAATTCACCTTCCATCATCCCAGCTGCAATCTTAAAATTTTGCATACAATAACTTGGCTCCGCACCTTCTATTCTATCATTCAATGCTTCCCATTGATAAGGAATCACATGAGTTCTTGCTAGCTCCATCATTTTCTTCCAAAAATTATCTTTTACATTTATATGATTTATTTGCAAAGGTTTACTAAAAGTATTTGAGTTCATTATTAATTCCTCCTAAATTTATTTTTATGGTGGTTAATTTATTATAATTATCAAAAACTATTTTATTCATTCCTCTAAAATACAAATGCCATTATTTAAGCATATGACTAGCTTTTATACATATAACTATAGTATATTTATTATATAGAAACAACTTTCATTTTAGTATAATAGGTGGTGAAATCCTATATGTTTTATTTTATCTCTGATAATAAATATCCACTTACTCATTGTTCTAGTGGAAAATTGATAAATAATGAGAATTTTATACATTCTAAAAGAAACCTCGATACTTTTGTTATTCTAATTGGTTGTGAGGGAACTCTGTACATTGCACAAGATGATAAAAAATATGAACTTACGCAAAATAAGTTTATTATATTATTTCCATTCCATACCCACTACGGTTATAAAAAATCTGAAGGGAATCTTTCTTACTATTGGTGTCATTTTAGAATTACTTCTGCTGAATATAAGCTTTTAAACGCTGAACAAATTAATGATTATATATTCAATCTTGATAATGAATTTAAAAAAGCCTCTTCAGATGTTTATCTTTTACCTGAATATGGTTCAATTTCTTCTGCTGCAAGAACAAGCCTCATTTTTCGTCAACTGCTTGATCTATCAAACAAAAAGAGTTATTCAGAATATTTAACAAATTATGCATTAAGCCTGTTGGCGATGGAAATCTCTCAAGATTTCATGGATAATATAATTCATCAAAATGAAAAACTATCTAATACCAATTGCAAAATAAATGAAATTGCAAACTGGATAAATATAAATTATAATTCAAATTTAACTGCACATAAAATCGCCAAAACATTTAACTACAATCAGGATTATCTTTCTTCGGCATTTAAAAAATATACTGGTACGTCTCTTTTAAAATACATCAACAAAACAAGAATTTATGCTTCTAAACAACTTCTATTAAATTCATCTTTCTCAATAAAAGAAATTGCTCTTCAGGTTGGATTTAATGATGATAAGCATTTTATGAAACTTTTCAAAAAATTTGAAGATGTCACACCAACTGAATATAAAAACGCATATTTTAGAAAAAACTTAAACAAAAAATAATTGTTTATATTATGACTTTATTTTAAAAATATTTAAAATGATTATTCACATCTAATCCATAAAAGGGTATAATAATCTTAATATAGTGTATTATTATTTGATAATTTTATAACGAACTATAACTTAAGTACAATTTTTCTGAAATTAATACTTCAACATTAATTTCAATTCAACGAATATTAACAACACAGAGGAGATTATTATGATTCACATTACAAATCTAAAGGAAAGTTTGCCACTTTTCAAAGCTTTAAGTTCGGATGTAAGAATGAATATATTAGAGATTTTATCACAGTATAAGCAATTAAATATGAATGAGTTATCAGAGAAACTTGATTTAACTAATGGTGCCGTTACTATGCATATAAAAAAATTAGAAGAGTGTGGATTAATAAAAACGACTAATTTAACTGGAAAGCATGGATTGCAAAAGATATGTTCTCTTCACGAGGATAAATTTGTAATTGATATTGGCAAACAAGATGTAGAAAATTCATATCATATAGATTTAAATATAGGTCACTATTCAAATTATGATATTACCCCTACATGCGGCATCGCAACTAAGGATAGTATTATAGGAGAAGTAGACAATCCAAATTACTTTGCTGATCCTGAAAGAATTAATGCAGATATTCTTTGGTTCACTAAAGGAAGTATAGAATATAGAATTCCTAACTATTTAAAACCAAGTGAAGTATTTTCTGAATTGCAAATATCCATGGAAATAAGTTCAGAAGCCCCTGGAGTATGCAGCATATGGCCATCTGATATACATTTCTATTTAAATAATGTCAATGTTGGTAGATGGACCAGTCCTGGAGATTTTGGTGATAGTAAAGGTATTTTAACTCCATCTTGGTGGAATCCTCATTGGAATCAATACGGATTATTAAAACTTTTAACCATAAATTCTTTCGGAACTTTTATTGATGGAATAAAGATTTCAGATGTCACTCTAGAAGATTTAGAATTAAATTATAAAAGTGATATCCTTCTAAAGTTAGCTGTTCCAGAAGAAACAAAACATGTTGGTGGATTAACTATTTTCGGAAAAAACTTTGGCAATTACAATCAAGGCATAAGCGTAAGACTTGTTTACAATACATTAACTCAAGAATCTTGATGTTGATCATTGTATCTAATTATATATATTAAAATATATTGAATTATATCTGTTTTTATAATAAATAAGAAGTAATATTTATAAGGCGTAAATATTACTTCTTATTTTATTTATATACCATTTCAAATGTTTCCTAACCAGAAATAAGTAATATACTTTTGTAATCGCAGTTGTAATAATATGGAATGTTTCATTGGTAATTTTGATAGATGTGATTCTTTGCCAATAAAATAGGATTTAACACTATTAATTTTAGTTGTTAAATCCTATTTAATCTATATTGCTTTTTATTTATTCTTTCCTAAACGAATTACATTCCAAGACGCTTTTCCCAAAGATGAAGTTATAATTCCGTCAACCAGATTACTTCTATCTACAGATTTTGGAGTAACAGCTTCACCTGTTGGAGAATTCACTATTTTCATATTATCATGCTCTAACACAATATGTTCAATGATTTTAAATCCTTCAAAACTTCTTACATCACAAGTTAATTCAATATCTTCCTCTAAATTACGATTAACTGCAAATATTGTAACTTCTTCCTTTTCTTCATTATATACTGCTATCGATTCAACGTCTTTTACGTCAGTAAAATCTATAGTATCATGTTTTGGCGAAGAAACCACTGGTTGAAGTGCAATTCCTCTACCGTATTTAGATGCATGCAAATATGGATAATATATAGTCTGCTTCCAAGCTGGTCCATTTTCTTCTGTCATAATTGGTGCGATAACATTAACCAATTGCGCTAAGCATGCCATTTTAACTCTATCAGAATGTTTCATTAAAACAATTAACATTAATCCAACTAAAAGTGCATCTTCAAAATTATACATATCTTCTAAAAGTGCAGGTGCCTTTTGCCATGGATGATTCTTCATTATATCATCATCTTCATTATTAGAATGGAACCATACATTCCACTCATCGAAGCTTAAGTGCATAGTCTTTTTACTACGTTTTTTTGCTTTTATATAATCACAAGTTGAAGTAACCGTTTTAATAAAGTGCTCCATATCATCACTTTGTGCTAAGAAGTTCGCAGTATCATTTAATCTATTACCATAATATTGATGAAGAGATACAAAATCTACAACATCGTAAGTATGATCAAGAGTTGATGCTTCCCATTCAGGGAAAGTAGGCATTGCTGTATTTGAACTTCCGCATGAAACTAATTCAATATCTGGATCTATTAATTTCATAGCTTTACCTGTTTCTAGAGCTAATCTTCCATACTCTTTAGAAGTTTTATGTCCTATCTGCCATGGTCCATCCATTTCATTTCCTAAACACCATGTTTTTATTTTATGTGGTTCTTTAACACCATGTTTTATTCTTAAATCACTATATTTCGTACCACCTTTATGATTACAATATTCTAAAAGATTGCAGGCATCTGCAATTCCTCTTGTTCCAAGATTTATTGCCATCATTATTTCAGATCCTACAGCATTAGTCCATTTTGAGAATTCGTTTAATCCAATTTCATTAGTTTCTAAGCTTCTCCAAGCTAATTCTAGTCTCTTTGGCCTTTCTGCTACTTCTCCAACACTATCTTCCCAAAAGAAATTTGATACAAAATTACCACCTGGGTATCTTATAATTGGAACATCTAATTCTTTTACTAATTCCATTACATCGGTGCGGAAGCCATTTTCATCAGCTGACATATGGCCTGGCTGATAAATCCCTCCATATACTGCCCTTCCTAAATGTTCAATGAAAGAACCATAAATTCTTTTATCTATTTCGGATATTTTAAAGTCTTTGTCTACCACCATTTTTGCTTTTTTTGCCATTATAATTCATCTCCTTAAGTATTTAGTTTGGACTTTCTAGTCCTTAGTGAAAATCAAATCATATTACCCCTTTACGGCTCCAGCTGTCATACCTTCTACAAAATATTTTTGGAAGCATGCAAATAAAATAAATACTGGTATTACTGAAATGAAAGAACCTACAAATAATAAATTATAGTTGTTTCCATAAGGGGTTAATAATGTATTTAATCCTATTGGTAAAGTAAATTTTGCACCATCTTTCAACACTAACATTGGCCATAATAAGTTATTCCAACTAAACATTGCATTTAATATAGCCATTGCCGCAAAAGATGGCTTCATAATCGGTAAAATTAATCTGAAGAAAATACCATATTCCGATGCCCCATCTATCCTACCTGCTTCAACAAGGTCTCTTGGTATTCCGGAGAGGTATTGCCTAAAGAAAAATATAGTTGATGCACTTGCTATAGTCGGCAAAATTATTCCAATATAGGTATTTGTTAAATGCATATCACTTATTTGGTTATACAAAGGTAACATTAAAATCTCAAAAGGTACCATCATAACGAATAAAACACATATAAATAGAAAATTCTTTCCTTTAAAATCGTACATTGCGAAACCATATGCAACAAATGCGCTGATAAATAATTGGCAAACTACTTGCACTATAGTTAAAAATAAACTATTAAAAAACCATGTAAATAAGCTATTTTTTTCTGTGAATAGAATTATATAATTTTTAAACGACATTTTAGCAGTATCTATTGATACATCCATACCATTTGCTATTACTAATGCACCATCCTTGAACGTAGAAACAAATAATGTATAAAAGGGAATTAGTAGTATTACAGCTATAACTGCAAAAAGCATAAAAATTAATATTCTTTTTGGCAAATTTTTTACATGACTTACTGTATTTTTTTGTGTATTTTTTTTATTATTCAAACTAATATTGCTTTGCATACTAATCTCCTTTCTTAAATGTTCCATTTAGTTTTAATTGCACTAAATTAATAGCCATTCCTATAATAAACAATACTAATCCTACCGCAGATGCATAGCCCATGGCATTTTTTTCAATACCTTGTCTATATAAATATCCTACAATTGTAAGACCTATATTATTAGGCGAGTTATTACCATTAAACACCATATAACTTTCTATAAACATTGCAAGACCTGCGTAAATAGATATAGTAAGCACATAAATTGTTGTCGGTTTAAGTTGAGGTATTGTTATATATCTAAACTTTTGCAATGTATTTGCTCCATCTATATCAGCTGATTCATATAATTCTGCAGGAATGTTTTTAAGTCCTGATAAGAAATATAACATATTAACACCAGTCCATCTCCAACATGCCAATACTAGCAATACTATAAATCCTGTAGTTCCATTTTTTAGCCATTTAAATGGATCCATTCCAAATAGCGCAACAACCTGATTCATTAATGAAGTAGATTGTTCTCCAAAGGCAAATCTAAATATTATACCTGCCACAGCAACAGATGTTAAAGCCGGTAAATATAATGCAGATTTAAAGAATTCTTTTCCAACCATTAGTTTGCTGTCTATTATACATGCAAGTATCATTGGAATTGGAATAAGCAATATCAATGTCCATATCATATATTTAAAACTGTTCCATAACGCAACTAAGAAAACCTTATCCCCTAATAGTTTTGTATAATTTTCAAGCCCAACAAATTTTCTCGATCCTGGTAATACATTCTCAAAGCTCATTATTACCGTATTTACCATTGGAGATATGAAAAAAAGTAAAAATACAAGAATAAATGGTAATATAAATACATATGGTGCTGCTTTTTTATTATATATAAATCTCTTTACCATTTCTTAACTTCCTCCTCCCACGCTTAAATAATACAGAGAAGCCATCTTTGTAACTCAATATGCTTGTAAAAAGCTTCTCTGTGTGGATGTTTTTAATTATTTCAATTCATTTTCTACTTGTTGCTGTGCTTCATCTAATGCTTGTTTTATATCTTTCTTATCTTCAAATATGCTATTTAATGTAACTGTATTTAAAACGTTGTTTATACTTGGAATAGCGTCATTTGATTTAATTAATTGTATTTCATTTTTAATTTCATTTAATGTATCAAAAGGATTAGTCTTAAAGTATTTTACAAACTTATTTTCTGGATTATGAGTAATATCATTTTTAGTCCATAAATCCGTATTGCATGGATCGAAGCCTAAATCTTCCCATATTGCCTGTTCACCTTCATCTGAAAGTTTTGCATATGCTAAGAATTCTTTAAGATTTTCTTTATTCTTAGCTGTTTTAGTTACAGCTGTACCTGTACCACCTAAACCTACAGAACGTGGTTGACCTTTTTCAAATACTGGAGCTGGAGCAATTGCCCATTTACCTGCTTGATCAGGCATGTATTGTAAAAATCTTGACATATACCAAAGAGGCATAATTGCAACTGCATAGTCCCCATTATTTATCGCACCTTCAGCATCTGTTTGGTCAGGTTGTCCACCTGGAATAGTAGCTATTGCATGGGCATCTTGTAAATCTCTTAACGTAGTAAGTGCTTTAACCATTTGCGGACTATTTAATTGTGGCTTACCATCCGCATCAGTAAAATCTGATTTTTGTTCTGCTAGCATAAGACTTTCTTGCCATTGAGCACTTGTATCTGCTGTCCCAAAGTTTTTACCAGTTGCAGCATAATATTTAGCACCTGCTGCTTTAAAATCATCCCAGGTAGCTATAGATTTATAATCAATTCCAGCCTTTTCTAAGATTTCAGTATTGTAGTATGCTACACATGCTCCAACGTGTGTTGGTAGTCCATAATTATGTCCATCTTTACTGTAAAGATCTATACGAGATTTAACCAACTTATCTTTATAAGGTGAAATAACATCATCAAGATTCTCTAATTGTGGGTCTCCTTTAAGAAAATTAGGGAATTTGCCAACTTCTATATCACATGCATCAGGGGCTCCTTGTCCGGACAAGAGTGCAGATTGCAATTTATTATGCATATCATCATAAGGAAGAACTGTAAAATTAATATTTAACTTCTTGTCAGGATTTTTCTTATTCCATTTTTCTAACATCTTTTCATAAAACGTTTTATGCATCTCAATAAATGTCCACATTTCTAACTGATCTCCTGAAGAAGATGATGCTGAATCATTTCCTCCACTCGAGCTAGTACTCGAACTACTTCCACCACATCCGATTAACATTGTTGCAGCAATGGATGTTACAGCAGCAATAGCAGCAAGTTTTTTTAATATTTTTACACTTTTCATATTTTTACCTCCCATTATTTATTTGAAGTTAATATATTTAGTGAGCACCATTTCATTTTTGTTAATTAAATACATGCCTTTAAAAACAGTGATCAAAATAACTTTTATAAACAAAGCTTGTACAAATACGTGCTTTATTTTAATTAATTTTAAAGTATATCAATAAACTTGTATTCCTTTTAAATTATTTTATGTATATATTTTTTTAGTTTATTTAATCCTTTTGTTAATTTATCGATATTTTGCCACCAGTAATCCTTTTCATATGCATTATTTTTAAGTTGCAACTTATTATCATAAATTTATTATATACTTATATCTATTAAAGTCAATACTTTCAAGTTATATTTGTTTAAATTATTTTAGATTTATTTAAATCATATTTTGACCTTTTTATACAAAACTTAAGATGTTTTATATTATAATGAACTTCTTAATGGCATGTAAATGTTTTTATAATCTTGAACTTTAAATTTCCCAATGATATACTATCTTTAAACTTATCTAAAATAAACATATCAATAATATGAGATAAATTTTATTTGAGGAGATTGATTAATATGAAACTATTAGCCCCAAATTTCGAACGTGAAGGTCCTGGTATAGAAAAGGACGAGCCTCCAAAGGAAGGTATACATTTATTTTTCGAATTATTTACCATGAGATTTTGGGATATAATTAAATTGAATTTTGTCTTTGTTTTATATTCCCTCCCTATTATTACAATCGGTCCAGCTTTCGGTGCTATGACTTCAATTTTAATGTCTATGCTCCAAAGAAAGCATACTTATATTTTTTCAGATTTCCATGAAGCCTTTAAAAACAACTGGAAACAATCATTATTTAGTGGATTAATAATATTAATTGCATTTTCATTTTTAGGTGTTTCACTATCCTTTTATTTAAGATTAGCTCAAGAGAAATCTATTTTCTATTTTGTTTTCTATTTATGTCTTTTTATCACAGTTTTACTTGCACTTGCATCCATGTATATTTATCCGTTGCTTACTACTGTTTCTCTTCCTCTAAAAGATGTTTTTAAAAATTCTATATTACTTTGTATTGTGTGTATAAGAAATACATTGTTAGGCGAATTAGCCTGTGCACTAATATTAGGAATTCATATTTTCTTTTTTCCTATATCACTTCCGCTTTTCTTGATACTAACATTTGGTATACTATCTTTCATTTCCAGCTTTACCGCTTGGATAGGCATAAAAAGATTTATTGTACAATGAATAAAAAAACAAAGCATAACCAACTACTCAAATAATAGCTGTTATGCTTTGTTTTTTATCTATTATAGATTAATTGTCAACTCAACTGGACAATGATCTGATCCTGTTACTTCCATATGAATTTTTGCATCTTCTAATTTATCCTTAAGACTTTCTGAAACCAAGAAATAATCTATTCTCCATCCAGCATTATTAGCTCTGGCATTAAATCTATATGACCACCATGAGTACATGCCTTCTTTATCAGGATAGAAATATCTATATGTATCTATAAATCCTGCTTCTAATAGTTCAGTTATCTTAGATCTTTCCTCATCTGTAAATCCTGCATTCTTTCTATTAGATGTAGGATTTTTTAAATCTATTTCTTTATGTGCAACATTTAAATCCCCACAAATTATTACAGGTTTGTTTTTCTCAAGTTCTTTTAAATATTTTCTAAACACATCTTCCCATACCATTCTATAATCAAGTCTTTCTAATCCTTGCTTAGAATTAGGAGTATAAACATTTACTAAGTAAAAATTATTATATTCTAAAGTAAGTACCCTTCCTTCGTTATCATGTTCTTCTATCCCAATACCTCTTTTTACAGTTAAAGGCTCCTCTTTTGTAAATACAGCAGTGCCTGAATAACCTTTCTTTTCAGCATAATTCCAGTAACTTGTATATCCATCTAGTTCCAAATCTATTTGACCTTCTTGAAGCTTACTTTCCTGTATGCAAAATATATCAGCATCTATTTCCTTAAAATATTCTAAAAAGCCTTTTTTTACGCAGGCTCTTAACCCATTTACATTCCATGAGATTAATTTTTTCAATTTCATCTCCTCCTTAAAATCTTAAATAATAATAATTATTATATAATATTTTAGAAATATTATCTATATATATCACAATTATCTTTCTACTTTCTATTAGATTTAATTGGACACTTTGACCTTTAGAGTTTTAAATATAAATTTATTATTAGAACACACATATTATTTATTAAATAATTTATTAATACAACAAAAAAAAAACACGCTTTTTATGCCTAGTGGTTTAATTTATTTATCAAAATACTACTTTTTCGATTATACTAATTAATAATAAACAACAATAAAGTTATTATAACTATGCTTATGGGTATACATAAAGAATTTACTACCCCCGCTAAGCCTTCATCACATTTACATCTAGCCGTAAAGACTGGTGCAAGAACAGGAACTGGGCCAAATACCAAAATAACTAGTACATGCTTAATTTCCATTGAGAACGGTACACAAAAATAAATAATAACTGCAAATATTGCTGCAAACAAGTAACGTATACTTATAATAGAAGCAACTTTAACTAGCTGTTCTTTTCGGAATTTGCATTCAAAAACCATGCCAATCATAAGCATGGACAAAAACGCATTTCCTGCACTTAGATTTGAAGTTACTGTATATATCACCTGTGGCAACTTAATACCTGTAATTGTCACTATAAACATAAGCATATAAGTATCAAAAGGTACAGATGAGAACATTTTTCTAAGAAATGCTCTAATGCTTTGGTCATTTTCTTCCCCAACAACACCTGATGCAAGTGCATATGTGCCTCCTGTACACATAATCGAATTACCTATATCGAAGAGACTTGTTATCCCAACAGCATATGCTCCCATAAAACTCTGCACATATGGTAGGGTAAAACATCCTATATTATATCCAGCTAAATTTAGCATATTAAAGGCTTTTTCTTTATTATCCTTATTCCTAGCTAAAACAAAACCAACGAAAGACATTATAATGTTTCCCAAAAATCCAAGCAAAATAATAAAAAGCATTGATGTATCCATTTTAAAATTTGCAAATCCAGTAATAAGTGCACACGGTAAAGTAATATTCATTATAATTTTAGTTATAATTTTATAGTCTTTAGGCCCAAAAACCCCTATCCTTTTGAAACTATATCCTATCGCAATAATCAATATAAAGCTAAACGCTTTTATTAAAATATCCCCCATTTTTACCCCTTTCTCTTAATTATACCGAAATAATAAAACTCCACATCCAGCACTCTAATACGTAACTACCAAATTAGGATCAAAATGTAGAAATTTAACTTCAGCATGTATGCAAATACATGCTGAAAAATCAATAACTTATTCTTAATTTCAATATATACTATCGATTAAATTAGTAAATTGCTACAATTCATGAACTAAATATAAGATCTGACAAAAACATTTTATTATTTCATTGCAGCAATTTTACAATGCTATTTACTATTTTATCTTTTCTTAATAGTCTTCTTTTTGCCATTTGGCAAGTTTTTTTCTTTTGTTTTATTACCTTTTTCTCTTCTATCAGAAATTCTATCACCCTTTAATCTGTCTGAAGGCTTTTTCCTATTAGTTCCTTGGCTTTCATTACCTCTAGAAACGCTAGAATTATAACCTTTGACACTTTTATTTTTATCTTTTATAAGACATTTCGGACCATTTCCTATCAAATCAGTTCTACCAGCTTGTGTTAATGCCTCATAGACCAGTGTATAGTACTTTGGATTCTTATATTGAAGCAGAGCTCTTTGCATAGCTTTTTCATGCTTAGTCTTTGGTACATAAACTTCTTTCATTGTCATTGGGTCTAATCCGGTATAATACATTGTTGTAGCCAATGTACCTGGTGTTGGATAAAAATCTTGTGCCTGCTCTGGTTGATAGTTAATATCTCTTAGATACTCAGCAATCTCAATTGCACATTCTAAAGTACTTCCCGGATGAGATGACATTAAATATGGAATTATATATTGTTTTTTTCCAAGTTTCTTTGTTATTTTTTCAAACTTATTTACAAATTTATCATAAGTTTCGCCAGCCGGTTTACCCATATATTTTAGTACATCTTTTGAAATATGTTCAGGTGCAACTTTTAATTTTCCACTTACATGATGTTCTACCAATTCTTTAAAAAACGTATCATCTTTATCAGCCATAATATAATCATATCTAAGACCTGAGCGCACAAATGCCTTTTTAACTTTTGGTACATTCCTTATAGATCTTAACAAATCAAGGTATTCAGTATGATCTACATCCATATTTCTACAAACATCTGGAGATAAACACTCTTTATTTTTACATGCTCCAAAAGCTAACTGCTTAGAACAAGCTGGTTTTCTAAAGTTTGCAGTCGGCCCTCCTACATCATGAATATATCCCTTAAAATCTGGAAGTTTTGTAATATCTTCTACTTCTTGTAATATTGATTCTTTACTTCTACTTTGAACAACTCTTCCCTGATGGAAAGTTATAGCACAAAATTTACAATCTCCAAAACAGCCTCTTGAACTTACTGTACTAAATTTAACTTCTTCAATTGCAGCTATTCCGCCTTTCCCTTCATAAACAGGATGGTAATCTCTCATATATGGAAGTCCATACACTTCATCTAATTCCTCTCTATTTAAAGGGGCTTCTGGAATATTTTGTACCACATATTTACTTCCATGCTTTTGTACGATAATATTACCACGAACAGAATCCTGTTCTTCATATTCTACTTTGCTTGCTTCCGCATATTTATATCTATTTGTAGATACTTCCTTATACGAAGGAATTTCAATATAATCCTGCACATCTTCTAAACTTTCTGTAGCATAACAAGTGCCTCTAATATAAGTTATATCCTTTGCTCGAACTTTATTCTTTAAACTTTCTGCAACGGCCACTATTTGTTTTTCACCCATACCATAAATCAACAAGTCAGCTGTACTATCAATTAATATTGATTTTCTTACTTTATCACTCCAATAATCGTAATGAGCAAATCTTCTAAGACTTGCTTCTATTCCTCCTATTACAATATCTATATCTTTATAAGCTTCTCTTATCTTATTGCAATAAACAATTGTTGCTCTATCAGGCCTAAGTCCCATTTGTCCACCTGGAGAATAAAAATCTTTTTCTCTTAATCTTTTACTTACAGTATAATGATTGACCATAGGATCCATGTTTCCACCATTAACTAGGAAAGCATATTTAGGCTTCCCAAATCTCTGAAAATCATAAATATTATCCCAATCCGGTTGTGGTATTATCCCAACTTTATATCCATTTGCTTCAAGTACTCTCGAAATAATTGCAGTACCAAAACTATGATGATCAATGTATGCATCAGCTGTAACAATTATAAAATCTAATTGCTCCCAACCTCTTTCTCTCATATCTTTTTTGCTTATGGGCAAAAACTTTCTTTCAGTTGTCATATCTTCACCTACTTATTCTTCTTATGGTTTAATTTTCAAAAATCATACACACCTTATTTTCTCTTTGCCTATTATAACATAAAGACACCAAATTCTAAATCCGTATTATGTTATTTATTAATTTCATGTCTTTTTAAACATTATTTTCAATTATTCTAGTATTAAAATGCTTTATTTAAACTATTCTACCCAAGTATGTACACCTATAAGATCTTATATTTACATAAATTTGTATAATAAAAATATGGCAGGTTATATCCTTATAGATAATTTTATTTTTAAGTTTAATATGTAACAATTTTTAATTATGTTTAATATATTATTAATATAACAAATGATATAGATTAACAAAGGAGAAATGAACTATGAGCAGATGCTGTTATAACAGATGTTGCAATAATTGCTGTGGATACAATTACGGAAACTTTTGTGGATACGGTGGTTATGGCGGATATGGTGGTGGATATGGTTTTAATAATGCTTGGGCATTATGGCCACTATTATTCTTATTATAAAACAACTAACTAATTTTATCCTGTAAGGCTATTTTTACACCTCGATATTACAAAAGAAAAGATTTCTATAATTGCTTATTTTAGAAATAATATGGAATATGAAATAAGACCTAAAGATAATTAATATCTTGTAGGTCTTATTTTTGTGTTTATTAATTTTTGAATGAATGTATAGGTGCAGGAATTCTTCCACCTCTTTGAGCAAATAATTCTGACGATTTACCATTTACCTTCATTACAGGTGCTCTACCCAATAATCCACCGAACTCCACCATATCACCGATTTCACAACCTGGTGCTGGTATAATTCTAACCGCTGTAGTCTTATTATTTATTACTCCAATCGCAGCTTCATCAGCTATCATTCCTGCAATTGTAGATGCTGGAGTATCTCCAGGAATTGCAATCATATCAAGGCCAACTGAGCATACACATGTCATTCCTTCTAATTTCTCTAAATTTAATGATCCACTTATAACAGCATCAATCATACCTGCATCTTCAGATACTGGAATGAAAGCTCCACTTAAGCCTCCAACATGGCTACATGCCATAACTCCACCTTTTTTAACTGCATCGTTAAGCATAGCAAGCGCTGCAATTGTACCATGGGTTCCAACTTGTTCTAATCCTATTTCTTCTAGAATTTCTGCAACCGAGTCACCAACGGCTGGCGTTGGAGCTAAAGATAAGTCAACTATACCAAAAGGTACATCTAATCTTCTAGAAGCCTCATTAGCAACTAATTCTCCCATCCTTGTAACTTTAAATGCAGTTTGCTTAATTGTTTCAGCAACAACATCAAAAGATGCTCCTCTTACTTTCTCAAGTGCTCTCTTAACAACTCCTGGTCCGCTTACGCCAACATTTATAATTCTCTCGGCTTCTCCAACTCCATGGAAAGCTCCTGCCATAAAAGGATTATCTTCTACTGCATTTGCAAATACAACTAACTTAGCGCAGCCAAAACCTTTTTGATCTTTTGTAAGTTCTGCAGTTCTCTTTATAACATCTGCCATATCTCTTACAGCGTTCATGTTTATTCCTGATTTTGTACACCCTACATTAACTGACGCACAAACTTTTTTTGTTACTGCTAAAGCTTCTGGAATTGAACTTATTAAAATCTTATCACCTTTTGTACAGCCTTTTTGAACTAATGCTGAAAATCCTCCTAAGAAATCTATTCCAAGAGTCTCTGCTGCTCTATCTAAAGTTCTTGCAAATTCAACATAGCTAGTTTCATTAGTAGCTCCAGCAATTATTGACATAGGAGTTATTGAAACTCTTTTATTTACTATTGGAATACCAAATTCTGTTTCTATTTGCCTTCCAACCTCTACTAAATGCTCTGCAGATTTTGTAATTTTATCATATATCTTAATTCTAGCTTTATCTCCATCTGGATCTATACAATCAAGCAAGGATATTCCCATTGTTATAGTTCTAACATCAAGTTTTTCTTCCTCAATCATTTTTATCGTTTCAAGTATATTATTAGTATTCATAAGCCCCTCCTATTATAGTGAATGCATTGACTTAAATATTTCTTCTCTTTGAATCTTTACTTCTACCCCAAGTCTTTCACCCTCTGCTGTAAGTCCTGCACGAACTTCTTCAAAAGTCGCATTCATATCTTTGCAGTCTAATACCATTATCATGGTAAAAAAACCTTGCATTATAGTTTGATTAACATCTAATATATTGATACTATATTCTAACATTTTCTGACTAACCCCTGCTATAATACCAACTTTGTCCTGCCCAATTACTGTTAATATTGCTTTCATGCTTATCTACTCCATTCATAAGTTATTTTTAAGATCCTTATTAAAAATATTATCCAATTCTAATTGAATTGGATAATATACAATAAGCATCTTTATTGCTCTCTTTATTCTATAATTTATATTATATTTTGTCAATTTTAAGAGAACGTTTTGTAAATATTTTTTCTTTTCGTTCGGATTTTTCTAAATATCACTTAAAAGAAAATTTCACATTACTTCTTTAAGTTCTTTAATACCTTTAGAATGTCTTTAGGCTTATATGTATAATCTACACATATTCTATTTAGCTCTGCAGAATTATCATCTCTGTCAGCGTATCCTCTTTCAGTAGTAAATCCCATTGAATAACCAACTTCACTAAAAGCTTTCTTAGTATCATCATTATATTTTCCTTCTGGATAAGCAATCGAAATTATAGGCTTATTAATTAAACTTTCTAACTTTTCCTTAGAATTTTTTAGTTCTTTTAATTGTTCTTCATACGACATAGTCGGAAGATCAATATGAGACACTGTGTGAGACTCTATATCAATTATTCCACTACTACTCAACTCTTTAACTTGGTCAGTAGTTAGATATCCATCTCTATCTAAATAACTTTGTATAACAAAAATCGTTGCATTCATATTAAACTCTTTTAATATTGGAAATACATTAGTGTAATTATCCCTATATCCATCATCAAAGGTTAGAACAACACTTTTTTCTGGAATAGCCTTGTCCTTAGAAAGGTAATCATTAAGTTGAGCCATTGTTAATGTCGTATATCCATTATCTTTAATAGCTTGAAGCTGTGTTCTAAATTTATCCTTTGAAATAATAATAGGGCTTTTTACTGAAGGATCATCATTTATAGAATGAAAACAAATTACCGGCACGCCTCTATTATCATTTATTAACGGAACTTCCCCAAACTCTTTTTTCTCATCCTCTGATGGGTTTTCGATAACATCTTTTTTATCACTATTTGGACTAGTAGCCATATTAGCAAAAGAATTTATTCCTTTATTAATCCCAATAAAAGCAATTATTCCAATTACAACTAAAAGTGATACTATTTTAACTAATTTTATAGAATTACTTCTCCTGCTATTATTAAATCTTTTTCTATTCTTTTTTTCTTTCATAATATATCTCCTTATAATATAAAGCATAAATGTATCTTAAACTTTATTTTTTATAGTTACAAATTTAATTTTATTCATATATAATTTCTTTCATATTTAGCCTATATGTATCACAAAGTTCACCCGCTTTTACTTGTAACCTTCACTATTTTCAATATACTTCACAAAAATTACAATTTATAAATAAAATTTCATATAAATTATAGCACACAAGGCAACATTTATAAAATATGTATATATTAAATCCTAAAATATATTATTTACAAATAACTTAAACCTATAAATAATGGCTATTTCAATTATATTGCAATAATAAATTTATGCTTAATACTCTAGCATGCAGATCACTTCAATTAAGAACTCAACACAAAAATCCAATTGTTGCATATATATTTAATTACTTTTTTATAATTTAACGCGTTGTGCTAATTTTTGTATTGCAATTATTGTAGTATAAAAATGCGCAAAATATCCTTGAGTAAAATTTAATAAATTTTAACCAAATGCAAGATGTTTAATTTGAGCTATATGAATAGTATTTCCTGTAATTGCATTTAGTACAAATGATATATTATGAGTAAGTATTTTTAGAGTAATTCTCAGCATTAACCCCCACTTTGACTTAGCTAGAACTCTTGCAATATTAAATTGGCCAGCTAATTGAGAAAAACTAGTTTCAACTCTCCGACGCGCTTTTGATAAAGCGTTACGAAGTCGTTTTTCTAGTGGTGTTCTACTATTTTTTCTCTTCAGCGATAAAAACAAGATTTCTTTTTCTTTAGCTAATGATACTTTAAGCTCATTACCGATGTATCCTTTATCAGCGAGTATCTTTATATTGGTGTTTGTTTGAATGAGTTCGAATACAGCATCTCTATCATCAGTATTAGCAGTCGTTAAAAGAAAATCTGTTATGAAACCATCAGTAGTAATTAAAGCGTGAAGTTTCAATCCAAAATAAGTTTCCTTTTTTGAAGCGCAATAACTATAAGTTGATATGTCCTTGAATAATTTACTAAAGTAGGCTCTTCCGGATTTGCATACTGGAATAGGCATACTGTCAATAATTCTGGTATCATCATCACTAAATATTGGCAGACTTGAAAAGTATCTTTGGATTTCTAAAATTACTTTGTATAAATTTCTTTTGGTTCTGTTAAATCTTGTTCTATCGCAAATATTAGGAAATAAATCTGAATAATTCTTTTTAACAAAATAGAACCAAGCTTTTTCAGAATCAATTGTAAGGGCTTCGCCTACGATACTAATTGTTATTATTTCTGAGTCTGAGAGCTTAGATTCAGAAATATTTCTTCTATTTTTGATGGATTCAGGAATTACTTCATTGTAAACATCATCGATTAACACAAAAGAAACTGTAAAAAAATCTTTTAAATTAGCAATTTTTTCAGTATTATAATAAGTGAACTCTAACATTTTAATCATCTCCTTATTATACTTTTAGTGTTAATTTAATTATAATTGGGATGATTAAATTTTGTTAGAGTTTTTCTTTATTAAATTTTAACTAGCACAACGCGTTAATTTAACAAAAAAATTAAGGTGAGATAGTAAATACAATTATAAAATTTACTATCTCACCTTAATTTTTATTTAGGCATATTAATGAAAATAACAAGTATAAGATACCAGTCCTATTCTTCTTTTACACGTAGGTATATTAATCTAATAGCAAAATTACTATGACAATCTGCTGACGCAGAATAATAGGAAATGGTCTTAGCAGATGGACTTATTATTTTTCCGATTATGCCTTATCATTATTTTTAGCACTTAATTTCGTAGTACTTAAATGTTCAGCTGATATTCTCTCTGTGTTCTTAGATTTTTTATAATCATTTGAAAAATATATTATTAGACTCTCATCATTACTTTCCGCATTAACTTGATATGCTACATTTTGTACGTACCCATGGATGAAATCATCTTTGCTAAAAAACAAATTAATCTCTGTACCTACTTTGGTAATGACATTTATTATATCCTTCAAATCTTTAGATTCTTTTGTAAAAACAATATCATCACTTTCTACAAGACAAAACTCAACCTTCATAGCTTCCACCCCTTTCTGTTACTAAAATTATATAAATTAAGAATTATTATTTCAATATCTAAAATCTAGGGATTAGACTTATGAATAGCAATTAGCTTATGAAAGTAATATTATACTTACTTATCCGTTCTATAATTTAATATTTACGTATGTATATGTTGCAATTAAATTTCTACATTCTAGTTTTTAATTTAACACGTAACTTACCAGGATTTTAAATATAAATTTATTATTGCATCATATACATATCTCAAAATTTTTCTTACTAAAAATATCTTAATTTTAAGTATCAGTTAATTATACATACCCAAAATGATTTTAAACTAATGCTCTAGACATGCTAACTAATGCTTTAGTTGAATATTTTCTATTAAATTCACTTACTCTAATATTAAATCCACTATATGGCATACTTTTCTGTTCTAAGACATCATCTCTTAACATTTTAGATAATCTAATATCAAGTTCAACTTGTCTAGTATCTTCTAAAACTCCTGTCCCCGAATTAATAATATATATATTAAGAGAGAAGCCCTCAGTTTCTGTAACTTCTTCTAATTCAACGGAATTTTTACACATATGTATAGAGTACGGAACTTCTATCCATTGGTGATTACCAAACCTGAATAACATTATAATAACATTATCTTCTTTGAAATATCCGTATTTCAGATCACCTTTTATAATAGCTTGTCTAGATTTTTCTGTAAATTTCGTAGTATAAATCAATAAATTGCACCCATTTTTATTTATATCGAAACTTATTCCTTCTGGATACCTTGTAATACCATCCTTAAATGGTTTACCTACCTCAAACAATTCCACAAATTTCGCCCTCCTTTTTAATATACATTTAATTATACTTTATTTTGTCTGAAAAATCAAAAATAAGTTAACTTAATTATGCAGTTCAGAAAACTATGTTGCTTTTCATATATTTAGTAGTAAAGCTAAATTCTGTTACCTTAACATATAATCTAATTAAGAAGGTGAACTAATGAAAAAATTATTGTTTATAACTTGGAATATAAAAGGAAGCATTTGAAACTGTTGCAACTCTTTGCTTTAATGATGATAAACCTTTTCTAAAATACAAAGATCGATTTAACGTAGTAGATGCTTTTGAAAAGAACAATTATGTGCCTAAGTTATATACACATGCCAATTTATGTTCTCACACAGACAGTTCAACCCAGATAGTACCATTATTGAAACGCATGGAACGCATGAATAATATTGATAACTTTAATAATATTGAAATAATCTTACGCTATGAGCCAGAAAAAGGACATTATAGATTAAATATTCCAGATATATAAAATTCTAGGAGAAGCTTGATATTCAAAGATAGCCTTAAATAAGCAAAGAAAATTGTGTATAGTGGCATTTTCTTCGCTTATTCTTCATTAGAAAATTAACCTATATCGTTTTCTTTTAAGTAATACTTTCCTTGTCTCCAAACAAGTATGTCACTATTCACCATTTGATTTAAGGCTCCAACTAAGAAAATATTTATTTTAGTTAGGGTTCCATTTTTAAAATATACCTCTGGCTGAAATTTTTCATTGGTGTGTATTTCTTCAAATGTCAACCCATCATTTTTATTTTTAAACATTGTTAATATCTCTTTTTTACCGTCTAACATAAGTCTCCCTCCTTTATATATAATTAATTATATATAATCAAAAGAAATATATAACCAATTATATAAAAAAGAGGAAATTATTTTTAGATTTTATACGTAACATATAATAAAATTATGTATATATTAATATATGTAAATTTAAATATTAGATTAAATCACCTTTAAATTCGTCACTCTTGCTAAAGTTGGAACATCATCTTCTTCTCCATCTATTACAACAACAGCGCTATGTTCTCCCATCAATTTAATTACAGTCCCTGTCTTACCTTTATTATCATTTTCTAAAAATTCAACTCTATCATTTATTTTCATTATAGTCCCTCCATATTTTTTATAATATTTTTTTCTAATATTAATTATATCATATTTCATGGTTCATATTGTTTAATTTATAAAGAATGTGATATGCCCTAATTTAGTTTATACATCTTTCCTTAATTAATCCTAGTTTATTAGAACATTAGACATATGTTCATTGTAGCAATATATGTTATTAACTGTTTTTAACATATAAACTAATATACATTCTTATATTAAAAAGCACTCATAATTCTATGAGTGCTCTTTTGTATAATTATTTTTTATAACCCTTGTTCGTAGCTTTCTATCATTCTTTTTACCATTTCTCCACCAACGCTACCATTTTGCCTTGAAGATAGGTTCCCTTTATCGATGTTTTCATAGTTTTGTAATCCAATTTCTGATGCAACCTCAGTTTTTAATCTGTTTAAACCTTGCTTTGCTTCAGGTACTAATGTTCTATTGTTTCCACTATTATTTGATGCCATTTGAATCTACCTCCTTTTATTTTAATTTTGTTTGGCAGTAATATATTAACCAATAACACAAAATATAATCTATAAAAATATTAACAAAAATAGTATTGATAGCTTGTATTAGTTAATATTACTGTATGTCCCTAAGTACTAAGTAAATTTACTTACATGTTATTCATTGATATATTCGCCTAAAGCAGAAATATTCTTGTATTAACGCTTTATTTACTATTATTTAATGTTTTTATTATAAACTCATTCAATATCTCATCAAATTTCTGTTCAATTTTTTTATTCCTGTCTACATGTGCCTTATAACCTCTAACTACATTAAATATTACACCTATAACTATGAATAACAAAAAGAAATTAATCAGCAGTAAAATTAATAAATTATAGTCGAATTTCATATTGCCCTCCATAACGCATCCATATATTAGTCCTATAATATTACCAGACAATATAGATGTATATGAGCAATATTTAATTATATTCGTATCTAGCATATATTTTTTGCTAATTTATTTAGCAAAAGCATTTATATTCTTTCTAGTACTCTTATAGATAACCCGACTAAGACCTGAACTTATGCATATAACTCGCCAAAATCATAAATATTTTGTTCCGAAAAGCTATAAAAATATCGCTGAAGGTTCTAAGCAGCAGGTTGTAGCTAATTTCAAATAAAGATATACATTCAAATTGAAGTTCTATATTCCAGCCTTAATTGAATATTTAACTTTTTTAAATAAAAAAGGCGCCACAATAAAAAGTAGCACCTTTCATAAAATTATCAATTATTCCTAAGCTTCTTTAACATTATAAAGATTGTATTTCTCGCTGTCCCTTCTATAATAATCGCAAGAAACCTTTGCAGTACAATAAGCTGATGTACAAATTGTGATTTCTTTTATAGCTTCTCTAGTAGCCTCCATTGCCTTTCTTTTATAAAAGCAGTTCGATTCGCTTTTGCACCATGAACAACTTTCATCATTATACTCTTTTACTAAACCTTTAAATTCATCTTTAACCATTTAAAACCTCTCCCTTATTTAGATTATTAATTTTATAAAGGCTATATTAAATTTCCTTGTTCTAGCTCTTTAAATTATCTTTTCATTTTACTTAAACACAACTTCTAGTGTTTAAATTTAAGTATATTATTCATTTCGGCGATACATACGCATAAGTCTAGATTATAGCTGATTTATCTATATATGTATCCACATTAATATATTTATGAAAATTTCTTATACTTATGTCTATATATTTTGTTTTCCACCATGCCAACCAAATGTAATAAACAAACTAATACTATAAACTCTAAAGGATAGTAAGTAATATTAATATCACTTACTATCCCCCGTCAATATTACTGAACCCGTAAAAATTCCTCATAAGTTTCTATATTATCTTTTCTATTTGTATCCTTTAACCATTTATCATACCTCAAAATGGATTTTTCTACTGTTTCCAATCTTAATTTGCCTTTATTTTTTCTTGTAAAGTCTGCATAATATATGTTTATTTTAATTATATTCCCCATCCATTCTCATCCCCTCTAATATTCTATAGAATACAATTAAGTTGGTAAAATTTGTGTAGCAAATTCCGAAGAAAAAATTTAAATTAAGTGTTAATTTTATAAGTATTTCACTTCTTATACTGTAAATGTTATCACAACATTCAAACTTTAAAAATGCTTTTTACTCTAAACGCACAAATCTGACTATAAAACAACAATATTTTTGCTTTAATTCTTTTTGTTGTGAAAAAATAGCATTATTTATACACATAACAAAAAGCACCTATAAATTTAGATGCTTAAGACTTTGATATTTATGTTATTTTATATAGCATATATGTAAACCCTCTTATTTTGAGGGTTTGTACAAATTTCTGTTTTATTCCCATTCAATAGTTAATATCTCGAGTTCTCCTTCTTTAAGAGAAACTTTATATCCATCAGTAATTAACCATGTAGCCAAATCTGTAACCATGTTTTTTCGAAGCTCATCTCTTTTACTTATGGCAAAAACGGCTGAAACTTTATTGACCCCCGATTTTTTACCTTGCTCAATGTTTCTCAATATTATGTTCTTATTTTCGTTTAATTTTTCTTCATATTCACTCACAATATTTCCTCCCTCCAACTCGACATATATATAATTCCCAAATTATTTTCTTATAGAAACTTTCCTTGACATATATTTATACTATTACAATTCTATGATATAGACCTCCAAATTATTCTATATTTTATGTTGTAATAATAAAAACTGTTCTAGATATAAACCATGTTTATATCTAGAACAGCCTTATTTCTTAAATCTATTTATCACCAATTTCTGATGTCACATCTATTCCTCTATGTTCAACTGCTGTAGAGAACACTATTTGAGTTTCCGTATTTCCAAACTTTTGTAATTCTCCAATAAAGGCATCTAATTCTAAAGTTGTGTGATAAGCAACCTTTATTAACATGGAATACTTGCCTGTTACGCAATTGCACTCAAGTACATTTGGGCAATTTGATATAAAAGGATAAAACTCAGGTTTCTGCTTAGGCGTCATTTCCAAATTAATAAACGCCTTAATATTATAGCCTAACTTTAGTGGATCAACGTGTGCAGAATATCCTGTGATAACACCTGCTTGTTCCAATTTTTCAATACGTGCTGATACTGCGGGAGTTGATAAAAACACTTCCTCTGCTAAATGCTTTAGTGGATAACGAGCATTTTCTTGTAGAAGTTCAATAATCTTAAAATCAATCTTGTCCATATACTATACCTCTGTCTCCTTATGAATTAATTATAATAGCAAAATTAAAGAATAAAAAAACATATCAAATAATCCTAATAGCTTCTGATTATTGATACGCCCCTTTGCGCTTTATTATTAAATTTTCAGCAATCTATTCTTCCTTTATACTTATTCAAATTGCCTATCTGTTATATTTATATTTTAAGGTGATTATTAGAAATTTACAAGTACTTTTTGAGGTTTTGATTTAAAAAATTAACTTTATATTTTAGCATAAACTATTATACCGCTCGTATATTCCATTTTTTTCCTTATTAATTCTCAATTTTTATACTATTTTATTGTCTTTATGAATTTTTTCTTATTATTAAGTAAAACATTATCTATAATTTTAGCAATATCACGAATTTATAAATATAATTTAATACTTATGTTCGCATTTTATTTAAAATTTAAGACTTAATAAAATTAAGCATTTTTATATCTACTATAATTTTATTTAAGTGTATTATGCTAATTTTTAGCTTTTATTCACAATTTTGTTTCTAATATTTACATTGATTTTAAAGCGTGATAATCTTCAGTCATAGAGATTAATAAAAAAAATAACGGTAGATATATCTTGATTATAAATTTATCTTTTGTTGTTAGAAATTATTTTAAGTAATCTATTATTTTAAATTTTCGAAATGATTTAAGTTATGAAAGCGAGGAATTTTTAAATGAAAACACGTATGGAATCAGACTCAATAGGAACTATGGAGGTACCAGCTAGTGCATATTATGGCATTCAATCATTAAGAGCAAAAAACAATTTTCCTATTACTGAAAGAAAATTAAATAAGGAATTTATAATTAGTCTTGCTGAAATAAAAAAAGCTGCTGCTATTACAAATAGAGATGCAAATTTCTTAACTTCAACGATTGCCAATGCTATAATAAATGCTTGCGATGAGATTATTTGCGGAAAATTACATGAAGAATTTATAGTAGATTCAATTCAAGGAGGCGCAGGAACTTCTGCTAACATGAATGCTAATGAAGTTATAGCTAATCGTGCAATTGAACTCCTTGGAGAAATTAAAGGGAGTTATAATGTTGTACACCCAAACGATCACGTAAATATGGCCCAATCTACTAATGATGTATTCCCTACAGCCGGAAAACTTACAGTTCTAAAAATGCTTCCAAAAACTATTGCAGAGCTTCAACGTTTATATAATACTCTTAAATTAAAATCGCTAGAATTTAATAATATAATTAAAATGGGACGTACTCAACTTCAAGATGCGGTTCCAATTAGACTTGGACAATCATTCAATGCTTTTGCATCGATGATAAAACGTGATATAGAACGCTTAAAAAAGGCTGAAAAAGATATGCTTGTTCTAAATATAGGGGGCACAGCTATTGGTACAGCAATAAATGTGAGCCCTGAATATTTTCATAATATAACTCCTAATTTAAGAAAAACTTGCGGTCTTAATTTAACTCAATCAAATGATTTAATTGATGCGACTCAAAATCTTGACTGTTTTGTAAGTGTATCAGGACTTCTAAAAACATGTGCAGTTAATCTATCTAAAATGGCAAATGATTTAAGACTGCTATCTAGCGGACCCAAAACAGGTTTTGCTGAAATCAACCTGCCTTCAATGCAAAATGGTTCTTCTATTATGCCTGGTAAAGTTAATCCTGTTATTTTAGAAGTAGTCTCACAAGTCACATTTAACATTATAGGTAATGATTTAACAATAACTATGGCAGCAGAAGCAGGTCAATTAGAGCTTAATGCTTTTGAACCTGTTCTATTCTATAAATTGTTTGAGTCAATAGAAACGCTTCAAAATGCCACTACAACTTTAGTTGATAATTGTATTCTAGGTATTACTGCTAATGAAGTAAGATGTAAAGAACTCTTAGACAATAGTGTTGGAATTGTAACAGCACTTTGCCCATACATTGGATACCAAAATTCCGCTGACATTGCAAAAGAATCATTAAAATCAGGAATTTCCGTAAAGGAACTTGTTCTAGCAAAAGGTATATTAACTTCTGAGGAATTAGAACAAATTTTAGATCCAAATTTAATGACACAATTGAATTCTTCACTAACACTAGAATCAAAGGAAAAAATAAATCAAGCAATATAATTTTTAACTCTTGGTATAATTTTAAAAAATTTGGATTATACTATTATATGAACATGATTTTATGAATCGTGGTATTAACCAAAAAGAGATAGCACATCTTATATGCGCCATCTCTTTTTTATATTATTATACATAAATATGACTGATTAAATCTTACTTAAACAATATTCATTGAATATATAAGTAATTGGATACTTTTTAAGTCCATTAAAAGCATCTCTACTTCTAAAATCAGAGGATTCCAAACAAAAAGATTCGCTAGAAACACTTTCATCATCATCTTCTTCGAAATTTCTAAAACAATAAAAATCATTTTCTTTATTTGCTTCAATAGAATATACACCAAGCATACATGAAAAATCAGATTCCATAGTATATTCTTTAGGCAATTTTTTCTTAATTTTATATAATAATTCTTGCAAATTATATCCTTCAACAGTATAAGATTTTCCATCTAGATCGAGCGAAAGCATATTATTATAAGAATTTCTCTGTCTCTTAATGAATAATATAGATTCTTTCACACATTCCTCACCATCATATGTCATTATTAATGGAATTCTCACATCCATAACATATTCTATTAATTCATCATCCTTTAAATAGAAAAGTTGTTTATGCTCATTAGGTCTCTTAGTATAAAAATCGAAATCAAAATGATCATCATAAAAGACGCAATCTCTTATATTAAATTGAAGTCCCCCTTTTAGAAAGTATAGTTCTGCCTGCTCACAGCCAAAATTATCAGTATATATAGCAGAATATTTTACCTTGACCATATAATATTTAATATCCCTCCCCAATTTATTTTTCTCATATCCCATTATAATTTAAAGTAAAGAATTTAAATTATAATAAAAAACCACCTTTCTATATTACCACATTTAACCACAAACAGCAAAGATTATTATCTATGTACTTTTAATTATAAATAAAATTTTTATTTTGAGGTTCATAGAAAGATAGTTCATGTTTTTGAGCTAATTCCTTTATCAAATCGCTTACATGATCAGCCTTGCTAAATACACAAGACATAATAATGTGTCCTTCTGATTTATCAAAAGTTACACTCCATGGGCATAAATCTAAATCCCCAATTTCCTCTTCACTTATATCATCAATTTCAGGATGCTTAGCTGTTAATTCTTCATAAAAATCTTGTATTTTTTGTGTAGGACCAATTAACGAAGTATCTCCTTCGCATAGTCGTTTATATAGAATTTCTGCATCCTCTTTATTTTTTACAACATTGCAGTGCCATACCGCACAATCCCAACTCACATTCTTCCCCCTTTGTAATAAGCTCAAGTATCATTTTCGCTAATTTGCTTTTATAATAATCTTCCTCATAATTATTATAATGTATATCTCTAATTTTCAAAATAATAATTTACTAATAATAAGAAATTATTTTCAAAGTTATTAAATATGGGTTTCGGAATCAATAGTAACTTGGTTTAACTCAAAATAGAACTTAATGCTCTTTTATTAAATGCTGCAATAACTAAATTACCTATTAAAAGCCCAATAACCATCCCTGCAAAAACATCTGATGGATAATGTACATATAAGTATAACCTTGAAAAGCCTATTAATGTGCTTAGAGTTAATGCAAGTATCCCAGCTCTCTTATTCATATAATTAATTACAGTTGCTGGTGCAAATGAACACATAGTATGGCCTGACGGAAAAGAAAAATCTGTTGGCAGCTTCATATGAATCATATTTAATATTGGTTCAGCATTAAAAGGACGAGTTCTGGCTACTAAAGGTTTTAAACCTAAATTTCCTACAATAAAACATAATATCAAAGAACATATTATCATAATACCATACTTCCTATATTCTTTTCCTATTATAAGTATTAAAGCAATAAACGTCCATATAGTAATTTTACTTCCAAGAATAGTTATTAGTGGCATGATCTTATCTAAAACGGGAGTCCTCATATGGATTTGTATAAATTCTAAAATATTATTATCTATGTTCTGAATCACTTCCATAAATTCCAATTCCTTTTCTCATTTATTTTTCTATAGTTTTTGTATTGCAATAGCAAGTTTACGTTTAAGATATTAATCAAAAAGAGACCAATTAATCTTAAAATGTAAAAACTCAAGTGCAATATATAGTTTATATTGATAATTGCTGTAAATTTTTCTAATACTACTGTATCATTAATTTAGCATGATTTATATAGTTTCTTATATATACCAATGCTATTTACTCTTATTGATAAGAATTATCTTTATCCCTAATCTAGAAAATTTTACAAAAGTGATATATAATTGTTTTATATGTAATTATACAATTATAAGAAAGAAGGTAACATTTAATGTATGAATTTAAAGAAGAATTTAAGACTGGAATTGATTTTATTGACGAACAGCACAAAGTTCTCTTCGAAATAGCAGACAAAGCTTACAATCTACTAAAAAATGATTTTACAACTGATAAATATGATAACATATTAGAGTTAGTAGATGAGCTACGCGACTATACATCATTCCATTTTAAAGCAGAAGAAGAATATATGAAGAAAATTAACTATAAAAGAATGTTCACTCAAAAGATAGAACATGACGCTTTTATAAAAAGAATTAATGAAGTAGATTTTAGGAGTATTGATGAAAATCAGAATGAATCGATTTCTACTCTATTACAGCTTTTAAATGATTGGTTAATTGAACACATCTTTGAAAACGATAAGTTGATAGGTCAATAAAGCTCCAATTTGGCATTTTCTAGGACAAGCTTTAGATATAGAATTATTATATAAAAAATACTATCTCTCAATGTTTTTTACTAATACATTTTGAAATAGTATTTTTTATTTTTTCAAATTTTTACAGATTGGTAATTTCACTTTATATCTCTAAGATACTTTATTTCAACTATCTATCCTTCCTCCCATGCCCCATCTGGTCCTAAATAATAAGTTCCAATATATATGTCCTTAACCATTACTCCAGAGGGATTTAAATAATATAAATTTCCATTATATCTAAGCCATCCTGTCACCATTTCTCCAGAACTATTTAAATAATACCAATTCCCTCTATTTTGAATCCATCCACTCAGCATTTTTCCTGTAAATGTGTCTAGATAATACCACTTGCCTTCACTTTTAAGCCATCCGGTTTTTGCCATACCGTTTTCATCTAAATAATACCAATTATCTTTGTATTTATACCAACCAGTATTCTGTTCAGGACCACTATAATATCTCCAGCTATTGTTTACATATACCCATTCCCCATTTGCCTTTACATCATAAATTAATTGAAATGCAAATACAATACTTAATAAAGTGCTTAACATTAATATATATTTAAAACTAATAGTTTTTATCATTTTCTTATCCTCTCCAAATCAAAAATCTATATCTACTATTATTTTTATTAACATAATTTATAAAATAGACTTAAAATTTTGAAATAAAAAAATTCAATTACTCTGCTGTATATATGATGAAATTAAGTTTCCACACTCTACTCCTAATTAATTATCTGGTTCATTAGAATCTAAAATCTAAGTCTATTATTGCAATATAGATTTATAAAATTGTTTATATATTTACATAACTGGTATATTATAATATTATGTAAAAACAATGTTAAGGAGGCTTTATTATGTCAAATTTATTTAAACACTCCCTCGAAATTAAACCTAGACAATCTATGGTTGATATAACTTCTTATATAAGAGAAGATATTAAAAACAGTAATATTAGAAATGGAATCATAGTAGTTTATTGCCCTCATACTACAGCTGGAATAACTATAAATGAAAATGCAGATCCAGATGTAGTTAGCGATTTAATATATGGTTTTGAAAAAATTTACCCAACCACAGATCCGAATTATAAGCATTTTGAAGGAAATTCACATTCTCATCTAAAATCTTCAACAGTAGGTGCTTCACAAACTCTTATTTTAAATAATGGCAATCTAATTTTAGGACGATGGCAAAACGTATATTTTTGCGAGTTTGATGGTCCTAGGGATAGAATGTTTTATGTAAAAATAATAGAAGGCTAATCCTGGTTAAATTTTATATTTACATAAAAATTAAAGAGGAATGTAAACCTAAATACATTCCTCTTTAGCAACAAATCTAAAAAAATATTTTCTTTTATCTAGCATCATGTCCTGTATTCTCTATACAGCTTTTAATTTCTTCTACTGTTGCAGGAGCATTATATACTACTTCAACACTTCCACGTGCAAGATCTACACAAACCTTATCTACACCTTGGATTTTTTCCAGTGCATTTTTAACTTGTGTTTTCATATTTTCATTTGCTAATCCATCAACATTATAATGTATTCTTTCCATATATACTATTCTCCTTTTTCTACAAAGTAACAAGTATAGTATGTTCAAAATCACACTATTATATCAATATTTTTTAAAGAAAATCCACTCATATTTGTTCGCTGGATACTCAAAGAGTAAGTAACCATAATCAAATCATAGATGCTTACAGAGAAAGTTCTGCACCTATAAATTAAACAGCTATTCTGCAATTAAGAACCCTTCACTTATAGCCAAATACAAGATTTTGATCATCACTTTTGAAATGTCTGCTTAACTGATTCACATCAAATAACAGATTCGAGTTCACTACTTATAAAATCAAATCATCCAATGTTCTTTTTGGAACATGATGTACTTGTTTGTCATCTCTCCAATACTTTACATCTCCAGATTCATTTATATTTTCTATAACTACTTCTTCTTTAGGATAACCAAGAGCTACTACCAAGGAAATTTCAAATTTTTCATCTAAATTTAGTTCTTCTCTTAGATTCTTTCTATCTATATTTCCTATAATGCATCCGCCCAAATTATTTTCAACAGCTCCAAGTAACATACTTTGTACTGCTATGCCATCATCTTGCGGCGCACCTTGGCCAAGACTCGTATCCTTTAGTACTACTATATAAGCACTTGGTTTTTCGCCTTCTTTAGGACCATCCCAATCCTTATAGTAACCTGCCCAAAATATGCATTTACTTATTTTTTCATTTTGTTCTTTTTCATTTGATAAAATATACCTTAATACTTGTTTATTAGCTCCTGATGGTGATAGCCTCGCTAAATCCACCAAGTCTCTTAAAGTATTCATATCAATGCTCTTATCCTGATAAAACCTCCTATATGACCTATTTTTCAATACAAGCTCTTTTATCATTTTAACAAACCACCTATCTTAGTTTTTCTACCTTTCTTTGTATATCCTGCATCCTCATATCTGTAGATGCTATAAGCTCCGCACATTCCTTTAAGTCTTGCGTAATATGCAGCGGTCCATCTCCAGATGTCTTATAATATAATTTATGCTCAAGGCTAGCCCAAAAGTCCATAGCTATCGTTCTAATTTGAACTTCAACTCTGACTGGCTCCACATGATCTGAAAAAAATATTGGAACCTCTATAACTAAATGAAGACTTCTATAGCCATTTGGCTTAGGACTGTTTATATAATCTTTTTCTTCAATTAGTGTTATATCATCCTGTCTTATTAGCATATTGGCGATATCATATATATCCCCTACAAAAGAACAGATAACTCTAATTCCCGCAATATCATTTAAATTCTTTTTAGCAGATTCAATACTCATTTCGAACCCTTTACGTTTAAGTTTATCCATAATACTGCTTGGAGTCTTCACTCTAGATTTCATGTATTCAATCGGATTCCTCTTCCTCTTTATCTTAAGTTCATCATCTAAAATATCTAATTTAGTCTTAACTTCCTTTATTGCTGATCTATAAACAAGTAACGTTTCATTCATCTCTTCTATTCTTTCTTCAACTAATTCTGGTGATATAATGTTTTCTCTACTGTCCCAAAATATTTGATCATTTTCTTTTGATTGACCCATAAGCCTATTGTCCCCCTTAGTCTAAAAAAGACTCTTCTTAACAAAATATATGTAATATATATTGCAATTCACAATTATAACTAAAATTCTTGTAATATTTTTTAGAATTATGATAAAGGACTATTTTTACAATATATATATTCTATTTTTTTCTTGCTTTATTTCCTCATACTAACATAATTTTAATTGAATATTAGAAAAACTTCAAGCTACTATTATTTTATTAAATAAACTGTAGTCTTTTTTCTTCCAAATTCCTTGACTTGCTCATGGGTTGGAAGCCACACATCTATTATATAGGTGCCATCGCTTTTAACTTTAACTGCGCCACCTCTATCTTCTGCATCAAAAATACCGTCATCTTTGTAATCTTTTAAATCCGGAATATATATTTTACTTCCTAACGGAATGTTTTTAGGTACAGCTATAGTTCCAACTCTAGTATGAGTCTGCATTGCAGTTTCTGAGCCCCAGGCTTCTGAACATATAGCGCAATTACAGTAGGCTGTTAATTCTGCTTTTATCGGCACTTTAGGTGCGGCAGTTAATACTTTTTCTATGCTCTCATTGTTATTAGTAGTATTCACATTTACATCAGAGGGCTTCTTATCTTTTCTAGCTATTAAGCCGCTGTAATTTATTTCTCCAAATGTTACTTTACAATAAGCTGCAAGCCCACCTAAGACAATTGCTAAACATATGTATGTTACGCATACACATTTCTCTAATTTCGACAATAAATTTATTCTCCTTTATATTAATAATATATTTTTTTATTTTATTTTTAATTTATTTACAATATATACTATTATATAATATTTTTTCTTCACTTTAAAGTTAATTGGGGTATTATGTATTTATATCCAGTATAATCAACAAAATATAATTTCAACTTGTTAATTTACTAAAAATCCCATAACAACAAAATCTCCGCCGGCTGTGTAGCTTGAGATTCCACTATAATATAAAATTCTAGAGAAGTAAAAAAATCGCAGGCGACTGTTGTTAAGTTCCGTATTGTGCATATAAGAACATTTTATGTAGGCGAATATGATTTATTTTCTTAATCATATTTTTACAAGCCAACATCCTCTTAACCATTCATATAACTAGCTTTCAAAATTCAATTTTTTTATACTTTCCTAGACAATAAAAAAACTTGGATTCATAATCTTAGAATTCCAAGTTTTTTTACTAATGCTTTATTTCAATTTTTATATATTTAATTTATTACTATATCTGCCATTAAAGGGTAATGATCAGAGGGATACTTCCCGTTATCATTATATTTAATTATTTCAGCATTAACCACATCTATTTCCTCCGATACAAATATATAATCTATATGAAGCCCTTTTCCTGACCTTTTGAAATTTCCTATTGTAGATTCATTATATAAACCCATGTTTACGTCTTGTACTGGTAATAATTTTTTACTTGATATTTTCCCCTCTTTAAGACTTTTAATCAACTTACTATTAGGTCTATCATTAAAATCTCCCATTAGTATAACAGGAAGTTTTTCATCTTCTATAAATTCTAGAATTTTTCTTAAACCATACATTCTTGCCTTTGGAAGCAGATTATCTAAATGAGTATTACAAACCCTAACTCTTCTTCCATTATCCATTTGTAAAATGGCTGTTGTGCAAATTCTTGGAAGATATGAGTACCATACGCGGCTTCCTATCTTATCTGGAGTTTCAGATAGCCAGAAAGTTTTATAATCTTCAATTAAATAATTTCTAGAGATTAATAAACTGTTCCTTTCGGAAGAAACTTTTTTCCCTCTTGGAGCTCCAATAATATTATATCCCTCAATATTTTCTTTAATATCATTAAGCATATTATCTTTAATTTCCTGAACCCCTATTATATCGCATTTATACTCATTTATTACGTTATAAATTAAGCTCCTTCTAGTATTCCATCTATCATTAAAATCTATAGGAACATCGCGTCTTAAATTAAAGGTCATTACTCTCATTTGAATCCTCCTTCTAATTTGCTTTTTATCTTTCAAATTAGCCTATAAATATAATTATATTATACTCACTTAAGGAAGAAATCATATATTTTTATTTCCAAATTTCTTCTGAAATTTCTCTTACTAACTTTATCTTATTCCATTGCTCCTCTTCTGTTAGAATATTTCCCTCCTCAGTAGAGGCAAAACCACATTGTGGACTTAAGCAAACTTGGTTAATATCTACGCATTTTGTTGCTTCTCTAATTCTTTCTCTAACTTCTTCTTTATTTTCTAATATTCCTGTCTTGGAACTTATTAACCCTAAAACTACTTGTTGATTTTTAATAAACCTTAATGGTGCAAAATCTCCTGCACGATCTGTATCATACTCTAGATAAAATCCATCTACATTTACAGTTCCAAAAAGAATTTCTGCTACTGGTTCATATCCGCCAGATCCTGCCCATGTTGAATTATAATTTCCACGGCAAACATGCATTGTAATAACCAAATCTTCAGGATGATCTTCAATTGCTAAGTTGTTTACCTTTGCGTATAGTTTAGCAATATCATTTGTATCTACGCCTTCTTGTTGTCTAGCTTCCCAATATTTTTTATCACAAAGCATACCCCAAGTACAATCGTCAAGTTGAAGATTTCTGCAACCTTCGTTATAAAATGCTTTAATAGCTTTTTTGTAAGCATTTGCAATATCTAAAATTAGCTCATCTATGTTTTTATAAATAGATTCTGTAATCTCCTTATTTTCACCACGTTGAAGTTCTGCAAGAAATTGTGCTGGTGCTGGAATAGTCTGTCTAGCAATTACATCATCTCCCGAGATACTCTTTAAAAATTTATAATGTTCAACCATCGGATGATTACTAAAATCTATTTTTCCTGTTAATGTGGCTGTTTCTGCTCTAGTTTCTAGCCCATTAAATTTATAACCTGTTTCTAGTACACGTTTTCCTACCCCATCTAATCCCCACATAAAATCAAGATGCCACCATGAGCGCCTAAATTCTCCATCTGTTACTGCTTTAAGTCCAAGTTCCTTTTGTTTTTTCACTAATTTTATTATTTCTTCATCTTCTATTCTTCTTAATTCATTACTTGAAATTTCTTGATTTTGAAATTTAGCTCGCGCCTCTTTAATAACCTCTGGTCGTAAAAAACTTCCTACAATATCAGCCCTAAATGGTGCAACACTTCTTTGTTTTGCATTTTTAAATTCTATACTCATTTTTTTAATCCCCCTTAATTGCCTTGCTTTATTCTTGAAATCAGTATAGCATGTTTAACCTCATGTAAGGTAACTTCAAAAAACTATTACCAGCTATAATTTTTTCCTATAGCAAACAAATTCACTTCCAAATTTCATTAGCTGTTTCGATAACAAGTTTAATTTTCTCCCATTGTTCTTCTTCAGTAATTATATTTCCCTCTTCTGTTGATGCAAAACCGCACTGTGGGCTTAGGCAAAGTTTATTAATATCTACATATTGAGAAGCTTCTGCAATACGATTTTTTAATTGCTCTTTACTTTCAAGGCCTCCATGCTTTGTTGTTACAACTCCCAATACAACAAACTGATCATTTATAAATCTTAGCGGCTTAAAATCTCCGCATCTTTCACTATCGTATTCAAGAAAGAATCCATCCACCTTAGCATTAGAAAATAATTCTTCTGCAATAGGTTCATATCCACCTGATGCAAATCCTATTGAATGTAGATTCCCACGGCAAACATGCAAAGTTATGATCATATCTTCTGGTTTTTCTTTAATGCTCTCATTTATCAATCTTACATAATTCTTTGAAAGAGCTTCTGGGTCAATTCCCTGACTTCTAAAATAACTTCTGTGTCTTTCACTACATAGGGTTCCCCACGCAGTATCATCAAGCTGCAAATAACGACAGCCTGCATCGTAAAACTCCTTTATTGCAGATTTGTAAACACTAATAATGTCTTCCATCAGCTCTTCATCACTACTATATACATTATTTTTATTGTGACTTTGAACAAAATGAAATAGAGATGGTGATGGAATAGTAAATTTAGCAATATTTTGATCTTTAACAATGCTATTTAAATACTTAAAATGCTCTAACATTGGATGCCTATTAAATCTTATCTTATCAACAATTTGAAAGCTTTCAGCTTTTGTTCTAGATCCCTGAACACTTCCTCCTTGATTTAATATTATTTTCTTTGTACCTTCAATTCCAACAAAAAAATCAAGATGCCACCAAGATCTCCTAAACTCTCCATCAGTAACAGCTATTAATCCTATTTCTTTTTCCTTTTCTATAAGCTTCCTTATTTCTATATCTTCAACATTTTTCAGCTCTTCAGCATTTATCTCTCCACTATTATATTGTTTCCGTGCAATCTTAATTTCATCAGTTCTAAGAAAACTTCCAACTATATCATATCGAAAAGGTGGACTATTTCTCTTTGTACCTATAATCTCATTACTCATATTTTCCTCCATTTAAACTGCTATAACAGATAATAATTTAAGTCTAAATAATTTGTTGAAATAATTTCGTTTAAAATCTCAATGTAGCGCATTGTTATTTTATTAAGCTTAATATCCTTATGGGCTATCCATCCAACTGTGAAAATTTCATCACATTCTATTGGTATTGCTTTAAGTTTGCTTTCATCAAAATCAGAGTCTATAAATCCTGTTCCAATTGTATAACTATCTGTACTGGTTAATAAAGTTGAAAGTGTTGCTCTATCAATAACTTTAATACTTTTCGGAACATTAGTCATGTTCATCATTTCTTCTGAAAAATTAAATGAATTATTAATTCCCTGTTCAAATGTTATATAAGTAAATTCTAACATCTCATTAGTAGTAACACTTTCTTTAGTAGAAAGAGGATGATTGTTACTTATGATTATATGTGGGTTTGCATTAAAAAGCGGAGTGAATTTCAAATTACTATCACTAAAAATTCTATTCATAACCTTAGAGTTCACTTCATTAATATATAAAATCCCAACATCACTACGAAGAGTTTTTACATCATCTATTATTTCATATGTCTTTGTTTCTCTTAAATTAAACTCATACTGATTTGTTTCAATTTCTTTTAAGAGTTTTGTAAATGCATTTACAACAAAAGCATAATGCTGAGTTGACACAGAGAAATGCATAATCTTTTCTCTTCTTCCATGATAGCGGTCCTCAATAAATTCAGCTTGTTCACTTATTTGGCGAGCATACCCTAAGAATTCAATCCCATCTGAAGAAATGCTAATTCCTCTATTTGTCCTCTCAAATATTACAATTCCCAGTTCACTTTCAAGTTCTCTTATTGAATTAGATAGACTTGGCTGAGATATAAATAATTTTTTAGCTGCCTCGTTTATTGACCCGTACCTTGCAATTTCAAGAGCATATTTTAATTGTTGCAAAGTCAATGTTTTTCCCCCTTTCAGCTAAAATCCTTTATTTGATATTATAATCTAGATTTTATGATTTATAAATATCTATGATTTTCTTTACACAAAAAAGGACCGCTTAGTTTTAAGCAGCCTTTCTATTAAGTATATTATTTATTTAATTGTTCTAATAATTCTTCTAAATTTATTCCATGAACTTTAACTGCATCTTCAATTGTTTCAGCTTGTGCAGATGGGCATCCAACACATCCCATTCCAAAGCTCATTAAAATTTGTGGTGCATTTTCCTTTATACGAATTACTTCTCCTATTGTTAAATCCTTAGTTATCATGTTGACATTCTCCTCTCATATATCTTAATAAGTTATCTTTTAAGTTTTTATTGTTTATCTTTAATCTTATTATAATGTTTATTCCACATTACTTCTGTAACTGATGTTACAATAAAATTAATTTTTATATTTCTTTACTGAGTATTAAAGGTATCAACATAATTATTCTTACATAACTGATTTATAATTTTTTAAAGAAGAATATTCAATAGTTCTTCTGTATCCTTAACTATATATTCTGCTCTAGCTTGGGTTAGTTCAATAACATCTCCAAAGCCATAAAGAACTCCCACTGATTTTATGTTATTTTCTTTTGCGCCGATAATATCATGTTCTCTGTCTCCTACCATGATAACCTTTGATAAGTCTGTAATATTAGCCTCTTGTAAAGCATATTTTATTACATCACCTTTATTTACTCTTGTTTCTTCAAAGTCTGCTCCAGCTGCAAAATCAAAATATTTATCAATTTTAAAATATTGTAAAATTTGCCTTGCATACACTTCTGGTTTTGATGTAGCAAGTACAATTTTTTTATTATTTTTCTTAAGTACCTCTAGAAGTTCTGGTATTCCATCATATAACTTATTTTCATAGATACCTTTTTCAGCAAAATATTCTCTGTATTTTACCAATCCAAGCTGTGCTTTTTCCTCATCGAAGTTATAATATTCTTTAAACGAATCCTTTAAAGGTGGTCCAATAAATTTGTTTAATTCTTTAAGGTCATCAACTAAAATTCCAAAAGACTTTAAAGCATATTGAACTGATTTAGTTATTCCTTCGCCAGAATCAGTAAGTGTTCCATCTAAATCAAATAATATATATTCAAAATTGTTATTCAAGTAAAAATTCCTCCTTGTTTATCACTCTTAACTCACTCCAATAAATTATAACATATTTAGAAAATTATACGACACCTGAATAATTTAATTAATAAAAATTATATATTAATATTTTTGTTTTAATTGGTAATACTATTTTTAAGGTTGTTTAATACCTAAAAAATACAATAATAGTTTATGGAGGAATTTTAAATGAAAAGATTTGTTTGTACTATTTGTGGTTATATCCATGAAGGTGACACACCACCAGACGTTTGTCCTATCTGTAAAGCAGGTGCTGACAAATTCAAGGAAATGACTGACTCATTAAATTTTGCTGATGAACATAGAATTGGTATTGCCGGCGGTCTTAATGATGAATTATTAGAAGGTTTAAGAGCTAATTTCATAGGTGAATGTACTGAAGTCGGAATGTACTTAGCAATGTCCCGTCAAGCTGACCGTGAAGGTTATCCTGAAGTAGGTGAAGCATATAAAAGAATTGCTTATGAAGAAGCAGAACATGCTGCTAAATTCGCAGAACTTTTAGGGGAAGTTGTTGTTCCTGATACTAAATCTAATTTAAGTGCTAGAGTTGAAGCTGAATATGGTGCTTGCGAAGGCAAAAAGAAACTTGCAACCTTAGCTAAGGAGCATAATCTAGATGCTATACATGATACTGTTCATGAAATGTGTAAAGATGAAGCAAGACATGGTAAAGCATTTAAAGGCTTACTTGATAGATACTTTAGCAAATAATATTATAACTAGATTAAGATTTAACTTAAAGGAGTGTGTTTTTTGTGGAAAAAATTAATTGTGAAGTAAATAATTGTTCACACAACAATAGTGGAGTTTGCTATTCAAATAGAGTTGATATTGGTGGAATGTCTGCAAGTAGTGAAAGAGGAACTTGCTGTGGTTCATTTTTACAAGAATCTCATTATAGTGACTTAACTAATAATACTAATTCTCAAGGAAAATGCGATGCTCTAACTTGCAACGTTGAAACATGTAATCATAACACTAACAAACTTTGTAGCCTAGATTCTATACAAGTAGCAGGTAATGGAGCCCAACTATATACTGAAACTAAATGTGCTAGTTACGATTCTAGAGAATAATTAGAATATATGATTAAGTGTTCTATATTCTAATATTCCTAACAATAGATATTCTGAAGAATATTTAAATATCTATTCTTCAGAATACCCATATATAATTTTAGACAGTTTATTTACATATAAAAACCAGTTCGATGATATTATATATTTTTTAGATTTCCTTTCCCATCATTATCATATTCTCAAAAGTTTTGAATCCATGCTTCTTATAAAAACCTTCTGTTTCATTAGTTTTAAGTGTCAGCAAAATCACTCTATCTATCCCCTTAGCTTTTAATCTTGTTATAAATTCACTCAGCAACTTTGAACCTATACCTGCACCTTTAATTTTATGGTCTACACAAAGTTCTTTAATTTGAAAAAGTACTGCATCATAATAATATTCAATGCTTCCAAGTATCATTCCCACTAATTTTTCCTCATCAAATGCAACCAGTCCATTAAACCCTTCGCAATTTATCATCTGAGATATGCGTTTAGATGCACTTTCAATAGTCCATTTGTCATTCCACGGTTCACAATTAAAAGCTTTTACATAAACTTCTGAAATTTCTCTAATAATTTCTCTATCTAAATTTTTATATTCTATCATTTTATTACCCCTTATTTTATATTACAGGTATAAGCTATTTAAAAATTCTGTTCCTGATTTTGTTTTAAAGTATTTATTTTTTATACTTTCAATTTGAGGAGTTTTTATTTCATCTTCATAAATATTAACTAAAAAATCAGCTTCTATTAATATTTGATAGTCAATGCCATCAATTTTGCTATATGTATGATGATGCCCAATCAAATAGCATACTCTTTCAATAAATTCTTCACTAAAATTAAATTTTGAAAGCATTTCCTTTGCAACTGGAGGCCCTTCAAGTTCTTGATAATTTCCAGCAGAAGAATTATATTTTTCATCACTAACTTTTATTCCTATATCATGCATTACTGCAGCTACTTCTAAAATTTCCTGAGTCTTCTTATCTACATTTTCAAGTTCCCCTATAGATTTAGCAAAAGAAAATACCTTTAAAAAGTGATTAACCCTTCTTGGATCTTTTGCATAGTATTTTATCATTTCATTTATTATAGTACTAATCTTTTCATTCATAATTACATTTTAGTCTGCAGCATACTTTAATAGTATACCCAGAGCTAATCCACCTTCCTTCTTAATAATATATCTTATTTAATTATTATACTAATTCATAAGATATATTAATATAGCTTTTATATTAATTCCTATACTTATAAGACTTATCTTCTAAAACCACCAGCCACTTCGTTAAATATTAATATAACTAACTTTAACTTCATCTTTTCTCTCTATATATAAACTGCACACATAAAAGATTATAAACTCATGTATTAACGCTGGAATCTCCTATAAATTTCTGTACAAAAAAGTAACAACCGCCCATTTGCTGAGCAGTTGCTACTGTAATTTCTATATATGATATACAATTGATTCAAATGGTCTTAAATTTAACTCTTTATTTAATACACTACTATCTTTATAATTTGATATTAATATTTTACTCTTAGCACTTTTATTTGCATATTCATCTGGAATCTCTACTTTTGCACTTTCTTCATAAAAATTATTTATGACAAGTACTGTAGCGTCGCCTAAATTTCTTACATATGAAAGTACTTTATTATTTTCTTCAAGAATGAACTTTATACTTCCATTTGAAATCACTTCATAATCTTTTCTCAACCTTATTAGCTTTTGATAATGATAGAAAATCGAATCTTCATCCTTTAATGCTTGTTCAACATTTATTCTTTTATATTCACTGCTAACAGGTATCCATGGTTCACCTTTAGTAAACCCAGCATTTTCACTATCATCCCATTGTACTGGAGTTCTAGAATTATCACGAGATTTTGCTTTTAAAATCTGTAATATCTCTTCTTCAGATTTTCCTTGCTCTTTTAAAATATTATAATAATTTATAGATTCTACATCTCTATACTTCTCTATGCTATCGAAATAAGGGTTTATCATTCCAATCTCTTCACCTTGATACACATATGGAGTCCCCCTCATCATGTGTATTGTAGTTGCCAGCATTTTAGCACTTTCTTTTAAATATTCTTTGTCATTTCCAAACCTAGAAACTATTCTAGGCTGATCATGATTACACCAAAACAGAGCATTCCACCCATTTTGAATTTCTTCTTGCCAAGTTTTAAATAACGCCTTCAACTTCATAAAGTCAAAATCCATAACAGTCCATTTATCGCCTTTATAGTAATCAACTTTTAAATGATGAAAATTAAATACCATTGATAATTCTTTTTCTTCTGGATTAGAATATCTTATACAATTCTCAAGAGAAGTTGATGACATTTCTCCTACAGTTACAATATTTTCATATTTTCCATAGGTATTTTCATTAAGCTCGTGGAGATAGTCATGAATTTTAGGACCATCTGTATAGAATCTTCTTCCATCACCTTCTGTATCACTTTCAAACTTTTCTGGTTTTGAAATTAAATTTATAACATCAAATCTTAATCCTTTGACACCTTTTTTAAGCCAAAAGTTAACAACACCATAAATCTCATTTCTAACTTCGTCATTATCCCAATTCAAATCTGCCTGAGTTCTATCAAAAAGATGTAGATAATATTCATCAAACTTTTCTACATATTCCCATGCATTCCCACCAAATTTAGATTTCCAATTTGTAGGTGGTTTATCTTTTTCTGATTCTTTAAATATATAGAAATCTTTATATTTTCTATCTCCGCTTATAGCTTTTTTGAACCATTTATGTTCTGTTGATGTATGATTAAGTACCATATCAAGCATTACATATATATCTCTTTTTTCTGCTTCTTGTACTAATTTTTCAAAATCTTCTAATGTACCAAAGCTTGGGTCAATATTATAGTAATCAGAGATATCATATCCGTTATCTACTTGAGGAGAAGGATAAAAAGGAGTAAGCCATATATAATCTATACCTAAATTTTTTAAATAATCTAATTTTTCTATTACTCCGTTTAAATCTCCAATTCCATCACCGTTTGTATCATAAAATGATTTAGGATATATTTGATAGATAGTACTTTTCTTAAAATCCTTCATAATTTCTTCCTTCCAATCCTAGCTTATTGCTTTCTTTTTCCCTACAATTACTGTAAGAACAAATGGTACTACTACTGCTACAAGCATTGCTAATGCAAATATCATCATGAACGCTGGTTTTATTGATAATATACCTGGAAGTCCTCCAACACCGATTGAGTTTGCCATTACGCCACTTCCAACTGAAATTATTGCTGCTATTGCTGATCCTGCCATTCCACAGAAGAATGGGAATCCATGCTTTAAGTTAACACCAAACATTGCTGGTTCAGTAACTCCAAGGTAAGCTGAAATACAAGCTGGTACATTAACTTCTTGAGCTTCTTGATTCTTTCTTTGTAAATATATCATAGCTAAAACTGCTGAACCTTGTGCGATATTAGATAATGCTATCATTGGCCAAAGTGATGTTCCTCCAAATTGTGCCATTAATTGAAGATCTATTGCATTTGTCATGTGGTGAAGTCCTGTAATAACAAGTGGTGCATAAAGGAATCCAAAGATTGCTGCAAAAATCATTCCAAATGAAGATGTTAATCCACCATATACTACTTTTGAAATCGCTGCACCAATTGCCCAACCTATAGGTCCTATAACAATATGAGCTATCAAAACAGCTGGTACTAAAGCAAAGAATGGTACAACTATCATTGATATTGATGCTGGACTTATCTTTCTTGCGCCTCTTTCAAGAAATACTAATGCAAAACCTGCAAGTATAGCTGGTATAACTTGTGCTTGATATCCAATCATGTTTACATGTGCAAATCCGAAATCCCAGAAAGGTATTTTATCAGCTGGTGTACTTGCCACTGCATATGCGTTTAAAAGTTGTGGTGAAACTAATGTAATACCTAAAACTATACCAAGAATTTGGGTTGTCCCCATTTTCTTTGTAATTGACCATGTAATACCTACTGGTAGGAAGTGGAATATGGCTTCTCCAATTAACCATAAGAAACTGTTTGTCCCAGCCCAGAACTGAGATACTTCAACTAAAGATTTTGTTCCGCCTTCTAATAATTTCATATCTCCGATAACATTTCTAAATCCTAAAATCAAACCTCCAACGATGATTGCTGGAATAAGTGGTGAAAATATTTCTGCTATATTTGCCATAAGCTTTTGTATAAAAGTCATGTTGTTTTTAGCAACATCTTTTACTGCATCTTTACTTACTCCATCTATTCCTGAAACTGCTATAAAGTCATTATAAAATGTTGATACTTCATTCCCAATTATAACTTGGAACTGCCCTGCTTGTGTAAATGTTCCTTTTACACTTTTTAATTTTTCAATTTCACTTACGCCAGCTTTACTTGGATCGTTTAATACAAATCTCATTCTAGTAACACAATGTGTAACTGCTGAGATGTTTTCTTTTCCACCAACTAGCTTTAATAGTTCTTTTGCATCATTTTGAAATTTCCCCATCATTAAAACCTCCAATTTGATTTTTATTACTTTAAAGAATAAGTTCATGAATATTAATACAATTTTGTTTTGTATTAGTCCAATTGAACAATTAATTAATAAATTTTATATTAAACCTAACATTTAAATGTTTACAATATCATAATAATCTATTTTAAACATATAGTCAATAATATTTTTAATATTTGTTTAAACAAATTCTTGAAAATGTTTAATATTCAGTATTCAAGCCATTTTATTATATAAAACAAATTTAAAATATGTTTAAACACATTTTAAATTTGTTCAAATAACCTATTCAAATTTTAGATTTTCTATCATTTTAATAACTCTCAAATCAAGTTTAAATTTACAAATCTATTAAAGTTTCAAATTCATATCTTTACTAGAAATCATAAATATATTTTCATAGCTTTTCATAACAAAAATATTTATGATTTAGGTAAGTTACCATACAAATTCAGTTTTAAAATTTGTTATCTATATAGTGTTATTTGTGTACAATGCAAATTATTTAGGTATTGAAGTACCTGACATTATCTTATAGTAATAAATTACACTAAGTAATTTATCGCCTTATTATTTTAATTATTTAGTTAACTTATTAAAAAAAATAAAGTATAATATATTCATCGAATCCTATAAAGGTACAAATATTTTATATGTGCTCCAATGATAAATCTGCATTTAAAATTCTAGTTGGATAAACGCTCAATTAAGTATAAGATGTAGAAATCCAATTGCAGCATATATACCCCAAGATAACTTAAGGGAGTGTTAACTTTGCCTAATGTAAAATTCAAAGATATATATCACATATTAAAAAGCAATATAGATAGTGGTAAGTATGATAATTCTATGATGCTTCCAACCGAAATGGAATTAGTTGACAAATTCGAATGTAGTAGAAATACTGTTAGAAGAGCAATTAATGAACTGAGTAAAGATGGATATGTTAAAAGCGTCAAAGGAAAGGGCGTAATCATACTAGAAAGCAGAGAATCAATAGAACTTCCTATTGGTAATCTACTCGGATTACAAGAATTACATACAAAAAAGAAATTCACTACCAGTGTTGTGCATTTCTCAAAAATAACTATAGATGAATCCTTATCAAGAATAACTGCTTTAAAACTAGATACTGAAGTATATCACCTTCATAGAATAAGATTTTATGATAATGAACCAATTATTCTTGATGTAAATTATTTTAGTGCTGATGTAGCAAAAGATTTGACTATAGAAATTGCTCAAAATTCCGTGTATGAATATATTGAAAAAGATTTAAATACAAAAATTCTTGCTTCAAAAAAGATTATTGTTGTTGAACATGCAACAGAATTGGATAAAAGATTTTTAGATTTAGGTACATATGATTGTGTTGCTGTCGTAAAAACATATGCTTATACTGATTCCGGTAAACTTTTTGAATATACAGAATCTCGTCATAGACCAGATAAATTTGTATTTGTTGAATCATCATCTTTAAGAAAAAATATTTAAGCATAGTAAATGACATTTTTTATTCTTTTATAGTATTTAACCCTAGTAAAATAGATTAATATAAACGTTATCCGCTGATTTAATTATATTATAATTTCCTAAATACAAAAAAAACTTACTAAATAAATTTTTAGTAAGTTTTTTTGTATAGGATATTTAGTTAATGAAAATGAATTTATATTATTCTATAAAATTGCAAAGGTATGTATATTGCTTATTTAATTCTTTTTGATACCATTCTGTTTTTATTAAACTTATATATGCATCAACTATCTTTTTCACTTGGTTTTCTTTTGTAATCTGCATGAATAATGCAAGAATAAAAAAAACTATAATTCCTATTGTAATGGCATTTTTTACATTATTAGTAAAATTGAATATAATTAATAATACTGCACCAATAGCTCCTGTAGCTATTGAATAATATGTTACGTAATCTATTCTATCTTTAGTTTTTACTATTTTCGCCTTTAATGTATCAACGATATGTACATCCTTAAATAACAAATCCAACTTATCTCTATATAAATCCATGAATTTAGACAACATATAGTTATATCTTTCAACATTACTACTTTCTAAGATTCTCATGCACATAATTAATGGATAAGGATACTCAGCCACACTTTTATATACATATTCATTTCTTCTTTCAAGACTAGGAATCTTTACACTTAATTCTCTATTTTCATCAAGAGTCAATTCATAATTATCATTTACTAAACTTGTATAATTGTCTTTAATAATTTCCAATGATTTAGTCATTAATTTATTATTCTCATTCATTTTATTTAGCATGTCCAAAATCGTCATATTCTCTTCTCCCCTACTTTTTAAAATAAATGCTTCATTAGCTATATTATAGCATACTTTTCCAATACATAAACATAAAGGATTGATTTTAGAACTTATTCCAGCATGTTTTTAAGTACCCCTATAGCTAATGTCATACCTTCATGCTTTATTTTGCTTATAATAACCTCTGCACCTGCAAGATCAACAGAAGGCTCACAGACCCCAGTTATTCCAAGTGTTTTAAATACAAATTCACTTTTATCATATTTATCTTGAACGGTTTTTATTTCATCTTTGCTAAAAGTTTTGAATGGACAATTAATTTTTTTCGCTAATTTTATAATACCTTCTTCATTAGCTTTAATATCTACCGAAACAATACATGACACTGCTCTTATATCTAAATTATATTTTATTAAATTTGCATTTACAAAGTCATATAATTTTTCATAAGTTGTGCCTTTCCTACAACCGATACCTAAAACTATATCTTTTTTTATAAGTCTAAGTATCCTAGAATAATCAGTTTTTTCAACATCTTCATTGTTACTACTTTTTAAACAATGAGTTATCCAAATACAATCCTCTCTTAAGCACTGTATCTTTTCGTATCCATTACTGATTTTAATTATATTATAATCATCTTTAATTCCAATTATTTTTTTATCAATTAAAAGCGCCGCCATATATTTAGCCTTTTTTAAATCTTCAATAATCAAATTATTTTCTTTGGCTAGAATGTCCGGGGCAATCAGCCCTAAATTATCGCTTGCAGTGGTTATGATAGGCATAGAATTTAATATTTCTGATACCTTATAAGTAAGCTCATTGCCTCCACCTAAATGTCCACTTAATATATTTATTGCATATTTACATGATAGATCAACTACTACAATTCCTGGATCCTTATCCTTACCTTCAAGAAATGGAGCTATTGCTCTTACTGCAATTCCTGTTGAAGATATGAATATAATACCTTCTGAATTATTCATAGCTTCTTTCGTAATAGTCTTTAAACTGAAATCTTCAGCATATGCAAAAGTGTTTATTTCTGACTTCCAATTATTAATCTGATCTTGTGATGGATTATTTTCTTTTATATATAATCTTCCATTAAAGCTTTCTTTAAGCTTCAATGCTATCTCTTTTCCTTTAGGTGATGGACAAATTATACTTATATCTTTACTAAGTGAATTTATCGCCTCACTTTCGGACTTTTTAGACAGTTCTTCATTATTTAGATTCATTACTTGTATCCTCAGCGTCTCTGAACATATGCGAAAAACTTTTATCATATAACAAGCTTTTTTCAAAATCGCTATCAATAAAATCTCCAACTAATATTTGTGCACATTTAGTAATATTATTTTCCTTAACTTTTTCTGCTATATCATCAAGAGTTCCCATAATTACTCTTTGATCAGGCCATGTAGCTCTTTCAACTACAGCTATTGAAACATTCTTTTTATACCCTTTTCTAAGTTTCTCAACAACTTTGTCTATCATTGAAATAGATAAAAATATAGCCATTGATGCTCCAATAGATGCCAATGTTTCAAGATCCTCATTTGCTGGAACAGGAGTTCTTCCCTCAATCCTAGTTAAAATGACAGTTTGTGATACTCCTGGTAAAGTAAATTCTCTATTTATAGCAGCTGCTGCACCTGTAAATGAACTTACACCTGGAACGACTTCATAAGGTATACTAACCCTGTCAAGTTCAACCATTTGCTCCCTTATAGCTCCATAAATTGATGGATCACCTGTATGTAGCCTTACAACCAGTTTTCCCATTTGTTCTTCCATTGTCATTATTTCCATTACATCCTCTAAAGTCATATTAGCAGAATTATAGATTTGAACGTCTGGTCTGCAATATTCTAAATGTTCTTTTGAAACTAAAGAACCAGCATATATTACTACATCTGCTCTTTCTAATAAATCACGACCTCTAACTGTTATTAAATCAGCTGCTCCAGGACCTGCCCCTATAAAATAAATCATGCTTAAAACACTCCTTTTTTAATATTAAATTAACTAATATTTTATTATATTTATTCCCTGTTTGCTATTATTAAAGACATATAATCTCTAAGTTTTAGTATTTCTTCTCTTTCAGTTAAAACAGTCTCGCCCTCTCTACCAACTCGACTTGCATAAACATAATCAAAGCCTTTTTCCTCTAATGTATTTATAACTTCTTCTTCATGCTTGTATACTTTCATTATTACAACAAACTTTTCATCTGTTATTTCTTTCACTTTAGTAGCCGGCATAACCACTAGCTTCTCATCACCTACAACTAAAGTCCTATTAACTAAGCTCCCAGCCGCGCAAAAAGATGTTATTCCAGGAATTGTTTGAACATCAAATCCACAATCTCTAACATGCTTTAACATATGACTATATGTACTGTAAATATACGGATCTCCAATAGTTAAAAATGCAACATCCTTTCCTTCTTTAAGCCTTGCTTCTATAAATTCATAAGCCTCCAATGCTTTTATTACTCTATCTTTCTTCCCCATTGGAAAATGCTTTACAATAACTTCGGTACCTGGTTTTATATATTCTCTAGCTGTTTCAAGCGCAATGCTTTCCCCACCTTCAGTAGCAGATGGTGCAACTACAACTTGACACCTTTCTATTGTTCTTACTGCCTTTACAGTTAAAAGTTCAGTATCTCCAGGTCCTACACCTATTCCGTATAATGTTGCCATTTTATAATTCCTCTCTTCCTAAGTAACTACATATGTATATATTATTATTTTAATTCTAGTTACCGATATCATATTATATTTATTTATACAATTTTATTTATAACAACTATGTATTATTTTATCTTAAAAATCTCTATTAAATTATACTTAATTCCTTATACATTGAATTATATATATTGGATTATTAGCTATCATCATTAAAGTATCTTCACGGTTTTTACTTATATTAACTAACGAAATTTCAATTTTATAATCTAGTTTCTTCATGACCTCAATTGCTCTGTATGCATTGTCTAAGGTAATAAAATTCATAACTATCGTGCCTTTTTTTACTACGATTGCATTTACCTTAAGTAATATCTCCTCTAAATGTCCACTGCTTCCTCCAATGAAGATGGAATCAAATTTTAAACCTTGAAAAATCAAAGTATCCAGTACTCTACTTGCTTCTTTATTTAAAATCTTTACATTATCACATTCAAACTTTTCCACATTAGTTTCTGTAATTTCATATGCTTCATAATTTTTTTCTATTGCAAGCACCTTACCGTTTTTTGCAATTTTAGCAGCCTGAACTGTAATACTCCCTGTACCACTTCCAACATCTAGTACTAAAGAATTATCTGTTAAGTTCATTTTCGCAATTGAAAGTATTCTTATGTCTTCCTTTGTCATTGGGCAGTTTCCTCTAATAAACTCTTCATCTTTTATAAAAACCATGAAAATTTCCTCCTCTATTTCAGGTATTAATCAAACGTCAACGTCACACAAAAATCATTATAAGTTCTATCGACTTGTTCTATCTACTATAAACACACTCAGTGAATCATATTTTTTATTCATAAATTCTTCTGGCGTCCCATTAGTTATAATCTCATCTTCATAGGATAAATTTTCTCCTATTGCAACTTTACATCTAACTTTTTCTTTATGCAAAATTTCACATAACATAGCAGGATTATTCTCTTTATCTGTAAGCCAAATGCTTAAGTCGTGATTATTAACCACAGTCAAAAAGTCTTCTTTCCTTCCATGTAAACTTCCTAGGTATGCATTATTCCATGACATATTCAATTTACATGTCAGATATTGAAAAGAACTTATTCCTGGTATTACTTGAAATTCTAAAGTTGCTTTACTTTTTATATAATTTGTTATCCCATAAAAAGTTGGATCACCAGATGCAACAATTGAAATAATCATACTTCTATTTTTGTCACCACATATATATTCGTTAATATCACTTAGCTTATTTATATATATTTTTTTATTATCTACAAACTCTAAGGAATCCAATGCTCTTTTAAAGCCTATTATTATATTAGATTTTTTTAAGATTTCCAAGGCCTTAGGCATAATATAATCCCTGTGTCCAGGACCAAGCCCTACAATATAAATCATTTTTGTGTCCCCCTATGAAAGCTTAATTAACTTTTTAATATTAATCCCTAAAATATTTTACACAATCCATAATATAATGAATTATCCTAAAATTTATATTGAACTTTATTATTAATTATCCTTAATGGACTTCCATAATAAAATCGGATTTGATGCGCCATAATACATTACAGCGTCAACTTCTAGCTCTCCATAAACATGCTCTTTGATTTTTTGAACTATTTTATTTCCAATGTTCTCATAGAGTTTGTCATATCCATCTCCAAGCATTTTAACTGCACCTTCGCATGTCTTTTCCTCAAGCACTCTTTTTACAAGTGACATATCATATCCAAGAAGTGCAAGTTCTAATGCAATAACTTCAAGCCTCACTCCATTGACCTTACTGTGGGTATTAAAGCATCCATAAGCTATTTTACTCATCTTTCCTATATGTCCAACTATTATAATAGACTTAACTTTACATGAAACACAAGTCTCTAATGCAAATCCTATAAAATTTGAACATGTTACCACTTCTTCCTCTTTAAACCCAAGTTCCTTACAATAATTATCGCCTAAATTTCCGAAAGTTAAAACTAATCTTTCATTATTTATTGCTTTTTGGGTAATTTCTATCTTTATGGAAGCTTTAAGTGCATCTTCTGACATAGGATATACGATTCCTGTTGTCCCAAGAATAGAAATCCCGCCTACAATCCCAAGTCTAGGATTAAAAGTCTTTTTTGCTACTTTTTCTCCTTGAGGCACTGAAATTATAACTTCAACTCTTTCTCCAGTCGGTAACACTTTTAATACTTCTTCTTTTATCATTTTTCTAGGAACAGGGTTAATAGCCGCTTGTCCTTTAGGAATAAAAAGCCCTTCCTTAGTGACAATTCCAACTCCCGTTCCACCTTTAAGCACTACTCTTTCTAACTCATCTTCTTTTTCTGCTCTGCTATCTTCAACTAAAACACTATCAAACTTTTGCAAGTCTTCATCTTGAAATATTTTATTATCTATTGGTTTGATCTTTTTAACCATGGCCTTTATTTCTATTCCATGAGTGTTATCAGGATCATCTCCACCATCTTTTAAAATAGTACACTCAACATAATCATCAAATTTTTCTATTGATTCTATAGGCATCGTTACATCAATTCCTTTAGGAGTTGCAATCTCTATTTCATTAAGATTTTTCTCTTTATTAAACAAGATGATTGTTGCTGCTTTTGCTGCCCCAGCACTACAAGAACCTGTTGTATATCCACATCTTAACCTTTTTCCATCTACATCAACGTACATTTCAAACATAAAAATCACCTCCTGACATCATTAACTTTTTGACTATCTTTAATCTAATAAATTCAATTATCTTGAAACCACCATGTACATAAGGGCATTTATTATTGCTGCTGCAACAGTACTTCCACCTTTTCTTCCTTTAATTCTTATGTAAGGTATATTAAGCTCATCCATATTTTCCTTGCTTTCTGCAGCTCCAACAAACCCTACTGGCGCCGCAATTATAAGCTTTGGTTTTGCCTTTCCTTCTTTTATTAACTCTTTAAGCCTAAAAAGAGCTGTTGGTGCATTACCAAAAACGAATATATCTACATTATCCATACAAGCTTTTTCCACTGCAGCCATGCTTCTAGTAATATTTTTTTCCTTTGCTTCTTTATGAACTACTTCTTCATTCACATAACAGATAACTTCACTATTAGTTTTAGCTAACGCCATTTTATTAATTCCGTTTAAAGCCATATTAGTATCCGTATAGATTTTTGCACCTTGTTTAAAAATACCTTTTGCAGTTTCAATTGCTGTTTCACTTATTTCTACCAAATCTTTATATTCAAAGTCTGCAGTAGTGTGAATAGTTCTTTTAACTATAAGCAGTTCTTCTTCACTAAATGAGTGCGACCCCATTTCATTACCAATAATCTCAAAACTTTTTTCTTCAATTCCCATAGGATTTTTTAAATATTCCATATATTTTTAGCGAGGGGTTTAACAAACACCTCACCAAGCTCACCTCTTTCCAAGTTTAATAAATTGATTAATAGTTAACCAACGCTTTTAATAATTCTTCATTTCCAAGAAAGTTTATATGGGCATATCCTCCTAATGTATTATTTTTAAAGTATCCACATTTCCACTTTAATACTTCCCCATTATATAAAGTTTTTTCTACTTCATATACATTATCCTCATCTAAATCTACCTTTGACTTATGAAATTCATGGGCATTAACTTCAAATTCATTATCTTCTAAGCCCTTATTATTAAAACACTTGTTATCTATTTTAACCTTACAGTAACCAAAATTCTGAAGCTTATTAGTCATTGTGCTATTGCCATGGAAAAAACCAACCATTTCTGATCCATCTATTGATTCTGTAAGATACATAAGTCCACCGCATTCTGCATAACATCTCAAGCCGCTATCTAAAGCTTCTTTAATGCTTTTTCGCATAGAATAATTGTTTTCTAATTCCTTTTTAAATACTTCTGGATATCCTCCACCTATATATAAAAAATCTAAGTTTTGTGGCAATTCTTTATCATTGATTGGACTAAAATAAACAACCTCGCCCAAGTTTTCTAAAGCTTCCAAATTATCTTTATAATAGAAACTGAACGCCTTATCTAAAGCCACTCCTATTTTAAAATTTCTATTTTTAGATTCTTCTTTTAAACTTTCAAAACTTTTTTGTTTATTATCTTCTTTAAATGAATTATTAAGATCACCATCTGTACTTATTTTATACTCCTGAGTTGCATTTATAATTCCATCTATATCTACATACTTTTCCATTAAATTTGCACATATATCTAATTTTTCTTCAAGATTAAGGATTTCCATACTCTGAACAAGCCCTAAATGCCTGCTGCTTACTGCTATTTCTGGAGTTTTAGGAATATATCCAAAAACTTTTATATTACAATTTTTTTCTATTGCATACTTTAATAAATTATAATACTTTTCACTTACAGAATTTAATACGACTCCAACAATATTAGCATCCTTATAATTTTTAAAACCGCTAATTTCAGCACATATGCTTGCACTTTGCCCCTTAGGAGACAATACTAGCACTATCGGCATATTTCCTAAAAGTTTTGAGACATGATAAGTGGAACCTTTTTCACTTGCTCCAATTCCGTCATATAATCCCATAACACCTTCTATTATACCAATATTTCCAGAACCTTTTTGAAAACTTTTTTTCACACCTTCTTCTCCCATTAAGAAAGTATCAAGATTTCTTGAAGCTATCCCTGTGACTGCTTTATGAAATGCTGTATCTATATAATCCGGTCCTACCTTATAACCTTGTACATGAAAATTTCTACTTTTAAGTACTTTCATAAGCCCAAGAGTAAAAGTAGTTTTTCCTCCTCCGCTGCAATTCGAAGATATAATTATAGACCTCATATTATTTTCCTTTCTGTACTAACAAGACTTTTTAACTCTGCCTAAATACCTGCAAAGAATTTTGCAACTATAAAAATTGAACTATCTAAGTTTTTTAGTCCTTCCAGCGTTTATATATTTATTCTCAATTGAGTCATAAATTCTATTTATATAGAGTCCATCAAATTTATCAAGCTCTCCAAGTCCGTGCATATGTAACTTCACTTCAATTCCTTCTTTTTGAAGCCTAGTCTTTAAAGAATGATCTTCATCTGATGCCATATCATTCTTTACATGATCACCAGCCACAAGTAATAAAGGAACAAGTTTTGCCTTATTTATTCCTTTTTTCTTTAACTTCTTTACTACATTTTCAACTGTTGGGTACCCTTCTACTGTTGCCACAAAAACATTCTCATAATCTTCATCTACCAAAACAGTTTGCAGCATTCCATAGACTGCATTAGATGGATGTTCTGTACCATGACCAAATAATATTACACTTTCTTCACCTTTGAAAACATCTTTAATACTTTCAATAAATAAAGAATAATCTTCTGGTAATCCATTCATTCCTTGATAAAAAAATATTGGTCTTCCAAGCTTAAGATCTTTAAAATCATTTTTCCTTTGCTCCACAACACCTTTGATGTAATCAAATTCTTCTCCTGGAATTATATGAAGCGGCTGCACTATAACTTCTTCAAATCCTCTAGATTTCAAATCTTCTAGGGCTTCTTCTGGCGTTAATATATCCAAATTTTCATTTGCCTTTAATTTCTTTATTATAAAATGAGCTGTAAAAGCTCTAAAAACTTCATAATCTTTGAATTCCTCTTTGATTTTATTTTCAATCTTTTCAATTGAATTCTTAAGCGCATCTAAATGGCTTGTTCCGAAACTAACTACTAAAATAGCTTTCCTCATGTATTTTCCTCCTAAAATTGTCTTAAAAAGACCTTAATTTAATAAATTTATAAATATTTCATAAGATTTATAATTTGGAATATATAAAAATCCCCTTTATCGTTAGATAAGGAGGAAATACATAACAAATTAAGAATGTAGAATCTACTCTACTACATCCCGCTATTTGCAAGTTTTCTTCCCTCCGAAGAATAGCATTTTTATAAACTCCTAGGCAGGTCTCCTGACTTTGGCCTCATCCTAATTCTCTTCCTTCCCAAGAAAATTTCTCAGTGGATTTTTTAGTATACTATTTAAAAGCAGCTAATTTTTAATTAATGAGCACTTTTATATATACTTTAGAGATTAGTCTTCCATCACAGTAGCGGGGGCTGTAGTGGATTTTAACCACTTTCCCTTTTAATCATATACACTTAACCTTATATGAACCTAAAAATCATTTCTTATTGTATTTTAAATTATATAGGACTATTGTATTTTATTCAACTAAAAATGAGGTTTATTGTTGACAGTATCTGCTTGTCAGCAATAAACCTCAAAATAATTTTAATATAATAAGGTAACCATAAAATTGTAGTCATTAAATCTTTACTGGTAAATTAAAATCCTCATTCTTTCTTACAGCTTTGTTTTATTAGTTGATTAGTATAGACTGTAGCTCCCGTTACCAGTATGCCTTGAATTACTGATTCTACACTAGGGCCCATGATTCCAACAGCCCCTAATATTCCTAGAAATAATAATATCATCGGAATATATTTATCGTTAATTTTTTCTGTATTTTTTATTACCATACCAACAATATATAGAGCAGGAATCAAAACCAGAGCATTTTGTGTTATATACTGTGCAAAATCCATATACTTGTCCCTCCTTTAACTAAAAGATTTCTCTAACTTAAAATAATTTTAAATATGATATAATATTCTGCTTTATTATGTTATATGCGTTATGTCAAGTTTTGTTTCTACATTAATAAAATTCTCATCAAATTTTCACTTCTCTAATTGCCATAAAAATAGAATTAATATCTGTTTTTTGCAAGTACCCCACTAATAATTATATTTAAATAAAAGTCAACTATTCCACTTACTGAAATACTCACCACATTTAACATTTTCAAAGAAATAATTTACAACCATCAATATTACTGTATAATTTAAATATAACTTGTTAACCTAATATAAATAAAAAAAGCTAGAAGGGATTGATATAATAATGTCAGCATATATGATTACATATTTTTTAAGCGATACTCATGGCCATCATCACGAACACGGTGATGATTGTGGATGTGGAGAAGATCATTCTCATGAACATGGTGATAGCTGTGGATGCGGAGAAGATCATTCTCATGAACATGCACATAGCGGTGCTAATATAGTCGGAAAAATTAAATCTTTAGGCTCATGGGCTCAATTTATGCCTGAAGGATTCTTTGTAAAAACAGATACATTATCTGCAAAAGAAATATTTGATGAAGTAAGCTCTGTTGCTAATGGAGGAGATATTATTTTTGTTACAAAGATTGATGGTGAAACTTCAGCATGCGCAAATCCTGCTGTATTAGAGTGGATTTCAAAATAATAGTTTCAAGGAATATAACTTAAACTTGTAGTATAAATTAAAAAGAGGATTATCAAATTTTATTTTGACAATCCTCTTTTTGCTTTTAAAATTATTAGTTAACATAACTTTCAATTAATTTTCTACATTCTAATATTAATTAAGCATTTGAGCTACTGGAGATCTAAATGTGGATTTATTATAAAATATAGTAATTTACCATAAAAAATAATACCCATCAAAATTAAACTGTTCATAAACAATAAAATCTCAATGGATATCCCACAAAATATTAAAAAGGAGTCGTAATTCCGTATGATCAAAAAATCATACAAGAGGAGCGATGAGTATATTTTACAATATACACCTCTATTTAAATTACTAACTATATAATAGTTTAACAGATTTTCAGCGAAAAACAAGTATGTTTTTTAAATATTTAGAAAATTATGATTTGTATAAAATGTAACAAATCATTTTTACATTTAAAGCACTCTTCTCTAACTCTTTCCTTTTTTACGGATATATTCAAAAAAGTTGTTGACATAATAGATAAATGAGTGTAAAATAATATTTGTTGTGAGGCCCATTGGTCAAGCGGTTAAGACGCCACCCTCTCACGGTGAAATCAGGAGTTCGATTCTCCTATGGGTCACCAAGTTAGAAATACCAACGTTTGAAGAGGTTCGGATGTTGGTATTTTTCTATTTTTAACTCCATTTTAACGCCATAGTTTTTTATTAATAGATTCATATTTTTAATTTGTGTTTTTAGGTCCTGTTTCGCAATTTTATTCTAGCTAAAATTAAAAAACACCTATATTTCTATAGATGTTTTACTTCTAATTATATGAATAATATGAATTTGAATTTTATATATGGTAGTCAAGTAGAGAAAGCTCTCACGAACTTTCCCCCTCTCAGATCCGTACGTGCCCAATTAAGGCATACGGCTCCTCATATTATTTTACAGAACTTGCTATCTATATACATTTACATTGATTTTAGGCTTAGGTAAAGGATTGTACTTCATATACATTTTAAACTTCTCCAAATCAAAACTTCGCTTTTGGCTTCTGCGATTTAACCACTTGAAAAGTGCTTTCTTTATTAATATAGTGATATAATGATGTAAATTTTTCTTTTGGATTTTGTCTAGCAATTTCTGCTATCTTAAGTAATTTTGTTTCCATTAATTCATCTACTCCTGTGTGCAGTTAATGTTTCCTTAGTTAAGACAATAATATGTAATCTCCTTCCCTACTTTGGCATTACCCACTATCATTGGTACTATGAGATTATCCGACTCCCCATCAACCTTTTAATATTCTTCCTTTTTATCGGTTGTTTATTATACTCATTTTTTTGAGCGCTGATAAGGTCTCCTGAGTTGCTATGTAATCATTGTATAGCATGCTTGGCTCTTTGACCCCGAGGAAGTTATAGTAGACTCGTCATTATCACCTACTATAATATTGCTTTCCAGAGAACCGACACCGTCAGCCTTCCCCAATTTATACTTATTACGAGGCTCATTCACATTCAAGCCTACTACCTAACTGTCAACGCTTAAAATAAATAGTTACCTATTTATTTCCATGACTCGCTACTGAATGATTTGACTTAATCTTTTCAGAATAGATTTCCACCATTTAAATTACACAGCCTTGCTCAACCGCACTGGTTCACCATTCATTATCCTAAATCATCTTCTAATATTAATTCTTTTTATCCCATTACATCAACTTCCCATTCTAGACATTATGCGAAACTAATTTAGACTCTAAAAACATTTTATTGCAAAATAACTAAATTTATCCCACTGAAAAAAATTACTCTTTTCGAATTTATATAATATAGGTTTTAATTTGAGGTTATTAATCAAAATAATTTCAAAATTAAATCTTTATATCACAAGTAAGTGTATTAACATGATTTTTTGGCTCTAAAGAGTCATGAAATAAATACCTGTGAGTTGCACTCTCCCCTATGGGGTAAATGTGTCTTATGGATTTTCATTAAAATTTAAAGGAGTGATGTATTATGAAACACGAGAAATTAAAAAAACTAGTTGCTCTCACTTTAGTAATTGGACTTACATTAACTGAAATGCCGATGCTTGCTAAGGCAGCAACAACAAATTCAACAATAACTACAAATCCAGCAAAACTTGCGAATCTAACGGAGACATCAGTATCAAAGCCTAGTGAAGTTCCAAGTAACATATGGAAATATGCATATAATGTAGATAAGAAATTTAGTAAGAATGGAGATTTTGCATTATTATTATGTGCAGTTATAAAAAAAGAGAGCAATTTTGGTGCAGGCTTATCTGGCAGTCCCTCATCTGGTGATGGATTAATGCAAGTGGAACCAAGTACAAGAAATGCATATGCAGCAAAGTTTAAATCAACATATGGACGAACTTATAATCATGGAAATCTTCAAGATCAGGTAGCATTAGGTGGATTGATTATAAAGGAGATGGTTGATCAATTTGGTGGTGTATATAATGGTTTATTGCATTATAATGGAGGTCCAAACTGGTATCCAGGTTGCACAGACTCATATGGTCGACCAATCCTAGCTGATCAATATGCAAACGCAGTATATAAAACATATAAAAACTATGGTGGAAAGAAATAACGAACAAAATAAGTGGACAAGTTTATTAAATTCCAATATATAATTGACTTTTTTAATTGGTAGTTTCTTGGACTTAGTGTGAAATTGATATAGTTATTTGAATTGATAAATATGATAGGACTGTTCTCATTATTTTTTGAGAACAGTCCTATCTTTTAGCCTATAACCTTTAAAGAGAAGCTATATGCTACAACCAAGAACTTCAATATTAAAAACCTAAGTAACAACATAAATCTAATTATTTTTATACTCCTATATAAGTTATATGTAATCTAGCCATATATACTATATATAGAGGTAAATTTAATGCGAAACACAATATATGTAAAATAATTACTTTAATTCATAACTCTTATATTGAAGATGGAGTTTTATATGGATTTTAATTATATTGAAACTTTAGTTACCAGATGCAAGGATAATGATGATGAGGCAAAAGAAAAATTAGTTTATGATGAAATGTGTGACTATGAGGATTTAAAATTAGCCCTTAAGAATTTAAATAAAGAGGAGGTTGAACTTATAGATTTTATATTCTATAAAAATTACACTGTAAAGGAATATGCTTATTTTAAAAATATGTGTTACTCTCTGCTATTCAAAGAAATAAAAACATATTAATGAAAATCCTTAATAATATTTCATTGTATTATTAAGGGTAAAAGAGTAACAGCTCTAAGGTTAATCCTTGGAGCTGTTATCTTTATATAATACAAATATTTCATTTACCTATTCAAAACTAAAATTGTTAACAACCTCTGTAGTTTTCTCTATATAACTATCAGCAACTTTATCTATTCAATTATAAATATATTTTAATTATCCAAGCCCTTTTGGGCTTCAGACTTCTGATAAAGTGTTAGCAGTCTTTAGTTTTCTATATTTATGCAATATAATATAGTATTTTACGCAATGGAAAAAGGACTTATGAGTGGAAAAAATCTGTATTTTGATTCAACGCTTTATATTTCAGTAATTACTGGCAAGACCATAGGTTTTCTTTTCATTTTTGTATATACATAAGTATTTACTTCTTTTCTTATAGCATCCTTAATTTCTGACCACCCAGTTACATCATTATCAAGACATCTCTCTACACTTTTAAAAACTATTCTTCTAATCTCTCTAATTAAGTCTTCTGAATCTCTAACATATACAAAGCCTCTTGTAATTATATCGGGACCAGATATTAAGGTTCTATTTTCTCTATTTATAACAATAACTACTGTTATAATACCATCCTTTGCTAAGTTTTTTCTATCTCGAAGTACAATATTACCTACATCACCCACACCTAAGCCATCTATAAGAACTCTACCTGCTGGTACCTTGTTAGTTATTTCAGCTTTATTTCTAGCTAATTCTAATACATCTCCTATTTCTAATATAAAAATATTAGATTTATTAATACCCATATTTTCTGCAATCTTAGAATGACTTAATAAATGCCTATATTCACCATGTACTGGTACAAAAAATTTAGGTTTTAATAGTGCCTGAATTAATCTAAGCTCTTGCTCACAAGCATGGCCTGAAACATGTATATCCTCTATTGCTTCGTATATTACCTTAGCACCTTTTTCTGTTAAATCATCGACAACACTCGATACAGCCTTTTTATTACCTGGTATTGGTGTTGATGATATGATAACCGTATCTCCCTTCTCTAGTTGAATACTCCTATGATTGCCTGCTGCTATTCTTGTAAGTGCTGCCATTGGCTCACCTTGGCTTCCAGTCGTGATTATTGTAACTTTATTATCTGGATATTTTTTAACGTCATTTAAATCTATTATCATTTCTTCTGGTATAAATAAATATCCTAGTGACATAGCAACTTCAGATATTTTTTCCATACTTCTTCCACTAAATGCAATCTTCCTACCATTTTTTATAGAAGCATTAGCAATCTGCTGCACTCTATGAATACTTGATGCGAAAGTAGCTACTATTACTCTTCCATCTGCCTTAATAAATAGATTATTTAAAGTTTCACCTACAGTTTTTTCCGACATTGTATAACCTGAACGAGTAGCATTAGTACTATCAGCCATTAAAAGCAGTACTCCTTTTTTTCCGAGCTGTGCATATCTTTGCAAATCTATAATTTCTCCATCAATTGGAGTAAAGTCAATTTTAAAATCACCAGTATGAACAATTATTCCTATAGGTGTATGCAAAGCAATTGACACACTATCTGCTATACTATGATTTGTTCTAATAAATTCAATATTGAAATTGCCTGTTTCTATTATATCACCTGGTTTAACCATATTTAATGTGCAATCACTAAGAATATTATGCTCTTCTAATTTACTTTCAATTAGCCCTAAAGTTAACTTTGTAGCATAAATAGGAACATTAATTTGCTTCAAAACATAAGGTAATCCACCTATATGATCTTCATGTCCATGAGTTATAAAAAATCCCTTTATCTTATGCTTATTTCTTAGTAAATACGTTATATCAGGAAGTACAAGGTCAATTCCAAGAAGTTCTTCATCCGGAAACGACATTCCACAATCTATAATTACTATCTCATCTTCATATTCAAAGACAGTTAAATTTTTTCCTATTTCCCCTAGCCCTCCTAGAGGTATAATCTTTACTTTGCTTTTTATTTTGCTTTTATTTATCATTTTATCTCCTAACTTGTAACTAAGTGCATAAATATATTCTAAGATTCAATTGAAGTTCTTCTAATAGAAATACAACTTCCCTTACTTGTATCTTAGAAGAATCTGTCCACTTAAGTGGCACAATATTCCTTCAAGATGAAGCTTGTATATGCAAAGATACAATGAACTTTTGAGTACAAAAATAGAACTTAATTATCATTAAATTTTTTGTGTTATAAATTTTTCATAATTCCGAAGAGCAATATATACTGTTAAAAGCTTTCACTTTTATAAAAGTTATTTTGTCTAAGCATTTAATTAATAATAATTAATTTTGCAAAGATTAAAAATATCTTACAGTATCTGCGCCTTAATATTTTTATGTAATATTTTGATTATCATAAAAAAACTTGAATAAATACAAATTTAATCACTTATATTTATTCATCTTTTTTTATTATTAAATTATAACCAACTTTACACTTCTTACTAAATATTATCATTAATATTCCTATATAGTCAATTTATATTTATGCTATAATTCAATTCTAATCTGAATCTAATATGAATAAGGTTTACTTATTCATCTTTAATATTAAAGATTTTATCTCTATTTCAAAATGATTTATACACTTTTTCTATATATTTCACCGCATTTTCTAATCCTTTTTCAGACTCAATAATATTTTTGATTTCTTTAGCATTTCTTATATATTCTTTATTTTCCATGCCCTTAAATGCCTTTATTAAATCAACCGATTCTAGATTTTTTCTTTTAAAGTACCTACTGAATACCCTTTTGAAAACAATCTATGTGCCCAGAATGGTTGATCCACTGTAAATGGAATTATTAACTGAGGTACACCACTAAGAAGAGCTTCTGCTGTAGTACCTATTCCTCCATGATGAATTATTCCCTTTGCTTTACTAAATATAAGTCTATGAGGTGCTTTTTCTACTGCAAAAATATTCTCTTCATTTTCAAATGTCATTCCACTTGTTCCAATTAATATTACAGCCCTATTATCAGTTTCTTTCAAAGCTCTAATGAGCTTTTCTTTAAACACCATTGGCTTTTTTAGAGGCATGCTGCTAAAAGATACAACAATTGGTTTTTTACCATTCTCTAAGAAATCGTTTAATCTTTCATCAATTCTACTTTCATCTATATCTAAGAAGAAAAATCCAGAAATTAAAACTCTATCCTTCCAACTCTTCACTTCCTTAAATAGAAACGGACTAATTGGATATACTACTGGAATATCTTTTCCGTTTACTTGAAATGAAAGCTCTCCAGCCTTTCTCTTCTTTAAATGAAGTGATTTACTTCTAAAATCGTTAATATATTTCATGTAAGATGCTTCACCAAAAGAATTAACTTTATAAGTCAGCTTATTAATAAAAGAGCCAAAATTTTTACTAGGAGATATCGCTAAGTTTGGAAATTCTGTAATTGGATATATTATTGGAACTGGTGGCATACAAATGCAAGGTATGTTTAAATATTCTGCAATATCAACTGCTCCTAATGCTTTTGGATGATAAATAATTAGATTGCATCCTTTCGAAGCTGCAAAAAAATCATCCATACTCTTTCTATATGCTGGGTTAATTACTTCTTTGGCATATTTTAACATCTTAAAGATATTATATCTCCCACCGTTAAATATTTCTCTCCCTTCATCGCTCTCAAGAATGGCCATTAAGTCTGATTCTGCTTTATAAAATTCCACACCGTTTTTCTGTACAAAATTTTTAAAAGTTGCTCCTGTACAGATTATTGACTCATGCCTGTTTTTATAAGTTCTTTAGCAAGAGCTGCATATGGCTGAACATCGCCTCTACTACCCAGTGTTAAAAATACAACCCTCATAAAACTCCTCCTTATAAGCATAATTAATTTTTACTTTTAGGTTTAATTAATATAAGACTCTGTTAGATTAAATTGTTGATTAAATCATAAAAAAGTATGACATCTTTTATGCTATACTTTTTTACACTTAGTTTATTTAATCTCTATTCCGAAGTTACCATTATTATCAATTTCATTAATAAATACATTAGATTTTCCACTATAACCTTTTTTCTAAGTACCCTACTACAGATTCTTCATAAGAAATACCTTTGTTGTCCTTGTATGTTAAAATTATTGCATTTTCACCTTGAATACTATTAGTATCAATATTATATTCCAATGATTTTTTAGGCTCTATTTGTGAAATAGTTTTTATAGTATTACCATTTTTGTATTTTAATTCTAAATTAGCAATGGTTTTATCAGTCTTATTTTCAATAGATATTTTATATCCACTACTAAAACTAAATTTGAAAACACCAATAACTAATATTAAAAATGCTATTAACACGCTAATTATAGTTTTATTCTTTTTACTCATAAATTCCCTCCTGCGTACCATATTATATAAAATCATATCATAAGGAATAATTATTTATAACACTCCTTATGAATATTATATAAATTCTGGGACTTTACCTTTATATCCTTTGATTTTAGTATCTACAAAAGGAATAATACTTATAATAATTTCCTTAGCTTTTAGAGCTTGTGTTTTTAAGTTTTCAATTTCAACTTTTGAGGATTCTGATTTGAATATATCGAAAAAAGACATATATTTTCATCCTTTTAATTTATCTGCTAAATTTAATTATTTAATTTCTTTTATTCCTTATTCAAAACTAAAATTCTTAACAACCTCTGTAGTTTTCTCTACATAACTATTAGCAACTTTATCTATTCCATCACAAATATATTTCAAGCTACATCCTTGGCAATTATCTAATATCCCATCATCTAATAAAGAACATTGAAGTTCATCATTAAAAGTAGCATTTCTAATTGCTAAAGCTATTTGCTTTTTATCAAAAATCTCGCATTCTTCTGAATTAAGTTTAAATTCATCTTTAATCATTTTTACAACACACTCCAATAAGTTATTTACAGCTTTAAAATTTAGCAGCTGCTATTATTGATATCTGTTTTATACTGTAACATAACATTAAAATCATGATTAAATTTGTATGCCTAATCTCTTAGCCCTCATTTTACAAGCAAATTCTTATATTCTTAAGTTCTTTTATTCTAAAATTCTAAAAAATATATATTCCTAAATTCTTTAGAATTTTAGAATCTCTAATAAATAGCCATATATCTTTTACGAGGATACATAAAAATACTGCTAAGGAGGGTATATAATTTATGGCTAGAAGAAAAACATCAAAGGTTCCTAAAAATGATTTTGAATATGATGAAGGTGAAGTATATGGATTTACTAGCGAAGCTCCTATAGCTGGTGACTGCATATCTTCCTTCTCTTTTGATGATGATTCTGATACTATTCAAACTAATTCTGAATGTAAATCTAATAATGCTGTTATTCAAGAAGATCCTAAAAATAATATTCAAGCTAATACGTCTTCAACTAGTAGCAGCAATTTTCAAAATAGTATAACTAACTCCATAGAAATAAGAAATACTTTAAACCCTACAAAAGACTTATTTGATAATAGAAGAACTCCACTACCTAATGGTGCCACTCCTGCCATTGATGGGGAGACTCCAAATATTAAAAGAAGCTACACCCTTAGAAGTTCCACCATAAGAAAAATAAATGAATTAAAGAGCATTCATCCAGATATTAATGTATGTGTCAGTACCATAGTTGATATTGCTATAGATTATTATCATAATCATATTTTAAATGAAGATGGCACTCAATAATTTAATTTATCTATTTTAATTTCAAATAATTATTTATTACCTAGATATGAACTAATATATTTTATTTCATATATCCTTTCAGATTTTAGAATGCCCCAAAAGCCTTCCATTGGACGATTAGCTATATCTTATCCGAATGTTGCTCTGACATTTTTTTACCCAGCTCATTTAAAACTTCATAAGCAGGCTCTAAATATTTACAAATATCCGTCAAAGAATATTCCACATGAGGAGGAATCTTATTAAATTCCTTTCTTTTCACAAGACCATGTTCTTCCAAAGACTGCAAGGAACGGGTTAGCATAATATTAGTTATTCCAGGTATATTTCGCTTAAGTTCATTATATCTAATGCTTTTTGTACGGTATATAACGAACAAGATAGGCAGTCTCCACTTTCCACCAATGATTTCAAGAGCGTCAATAATGTGACATTCGTCTTTGTAATAAATTATCTTGTTTCCTTGTTGATCTGTCATCAGTAATACCTCCGATTTTAAGGCACAAAATTATGCGTACTTGTTATTATCTTACCTATAAAACTATAATAACACTATACATCAAAAGCAAACAATATGTAAGTGATACAGTGCTCAAAGATTAAGAAAATAGGAGGAAATTTGATGATTACTACAATTCAAAATGAGAAAGATATTTCGGCGAACACTATGAAGGCAATTCGCTTCCATGAGTTCGGTGGTCCTGATGTGCTACGTTACGAGGACGTGCCGCGTCCTGAACTTAAGGCAGGCGAGGTGCTCGTTCGCGTTCACGCAATCGGCATCAATCCACCCGACTGGTACGTGCGTGAAGGGATGAAGATTCTTCCTCCCGAGATGAGGCCGACTATACCCTTACCTTACATTCCTGGGACAGATATATCCGGAGTTGTCGAGGCTGTAGCTGCGGATGTGAAGGACTTTTCCATAGGCGACGACGTTTTTGGCATGGTTCGTTTTCCCAAACATAGGAGTAATGCTTATGCGGAGTATGTTGCTGCTCCTGCATCGGATCTAGCACTCAAGCCTGCTGGCATCGATCACGTGCATGCAGCAGCGGCGCCGATGTCAGGGCTCACTGCATGGCAGTACTTGATTGACCTTGGGCATAATGAACCAAACCCGCTTCAACCGGCGCTGCATCGCCCAGTGCCGCTCAGCGGCAAGACTGTGCTTATAAATGGTGCTGGAGGCGGAGTGGGACATTTCGCCGTACAGCTGGCCAAATGGAAGGGGGCTAATGTCATCGCAGTGGCATCAGGTGCGCATGAGACGTTCCTACGCGAACTTGGTGCAGACGAATTCATCGACTACACCAAGAGCCTTCCTGAGAATGTCGTGCATGACGCCGATCTCGTTATCGACGCCCTTGGTGGTCCCACAACCGGTCGTTTCTTGCGAACACTCAAGCAGGGCGGCGCTTTGTTTACGATTTTCTTTGGTCCCGCTGATGCTGATGAAGTTGCAAAGCTAGATGCAACAATCTCCATGCTACAAGTTCACTCGAACGGTTCGCAACTCTCGGAATTTGGCCGCTTGCTTGATTTAGGTACAGTACGTGTTGCCATTGACAGTACGTTCCCACTTGCTGATGCTCGCAAGGCGCACGAGAGGGCTGCCCGCGGGCACATTCAAGGCAAAATCGTGCTTACAGTTGTGTAAGGTCTAAAGCAAGAATGTAACTTTCGGTAACAGCTGGAAGTTTAGCGTGCACATTCAAGGAAAGCATCTGCTATGCAGCCCAAACAACCTAAATAAATAAGTCACAGGACGAGTCATCATTTTAATAAGTGGTGGCTCTTCTTTTGGTCACTTTGTTACATGTTTATAAGTAGTTCTATTTTTAAAAATCAGGTTTATGTTGCGACATAATAAACTTAAAGATAAAACGAAGATATGTCAAAAGATAAAGTACTAATTAACAACTCTTTCATTTTAATTATAGCTATATTATAAATATTATTAAATTTCCAAAGAGCGTTGCTATATAATAAATTCAATAGTATACTATTATAATTAAGTATCCCAAAGTACTATAACACTTAAAAAGTAACTAATAGTTTTTTAGCATTTTAATACATAGATGCTGAAGTGCAAATCACCAAATATTTACTCTTTATCTTAAAATATAAAAAAGAAAGTATGTGCAATTTATGAAAAAAGAATTACCCTCTTGTTCCGTTGAAACAACATTATTACTTATAGGTGGGAAGTGGAAAGTGTTAATATTAAGAGACCTTATTAATGGAACTAAAAGATTTGGAGAGTTGAAAAAATCAATAAATTCTATAAGTCAAAAGGTGCTTACACAGCAGCTAAGAGAAATGGAAGAAGATGGCCTTGTAGAAAGGACTGTATATGCTGAAGTACCGCCGAGAGTCGAATATTCACTTACTGAAGATGGAATGAG